>JAKSQR010000068.1 GCA_024404065.1 Clostridia bacterium
CAACAAGATTATAGTACTTTTCAACTTCTGCCCAATCTTCTTTTTGTCTTGCTCTCCTTGCATTTGCAAGATATTTTTTTACGAATTCAGAATTATCAACTTTTACATTTCCTCTATGTTCTACAACAATCTTATCCTGCATTACTTTTGTTCCGCAGAAATTGCAAAAGCCAAACTCTCTTGAATCATCAAGCTCAATATCCGCGCTGCAGCTTGGACATTTCATTGCGACCATACCCATAAAAATCACCTCATTTATATATTTGAAAATATTTTACACTACATCAGGTGTATTTGTCAATACATCACATTTAATGTATTAAAATGTTTTTGGTGATGCAAATGAAAAAATATCCCGAAATTATCAGAGAATTACGAGAAGACAGGGATTTGACTCAGGCAGATATAGCTAAAGTGTTAGGCACAACTCAGCAGGTTTATTCAAGATACGAAAAGGGGTTAAATGAAATACCCGTAAGGCATATAATTACATTATGCAAGTATTACGATGTAAGCGCAGATACCATTTTAGGTTTAAAAACAGATATAAAAAGATAAGGCAACCGCTTGCTCGGTTGCCTTTTGTTATTGTAGTGCAGATTTATATTATCTCATAAATGTAAGACGAAGGTATTCAAATGTAAACATAAACACTCCCATGATAGATAATATAGGACTTGAGAGCCCTGCTATACCAAGAGCGGGAAAAATCATCATAAGTGGGGATAAAAGAACTGTAACTGGGCTGAGCAATGTGGAGAGCAAAGACTTTCCAAGGTTTTCTGCTGCATACTCCTTTTCCCATTTTTTGTAGTCGGCGCTGTCAAAATATTCTACCAAAATATCTGCACTATGCACTTTAACAGTAACCTTATATTCTTTTATAGCATCAATTTTAAGCTTGTACTCATAGGTGTTTTTTGCCACAAGCTCTCCGTTTACATAAAAGTCTCCTGGTAATACTGTAGTATAAGCAATCTCGTCCCCATTCAAATACTTATACTCTATTTTTGCGCTGTGGCTGGAATCAGAAAAACTTCTATATCCGCTACCAAGGCTTTTAGTTTTATTGCCGTTGCCCTGAGCATCAAAAACAATATTTTCCGCCAAAGTAAAAGATTTAACACTTGTATCATCCAAATCTTTTAAAATAATAACAAGTCTGGTACCCTCTTCATCCTGAAATTTATATAGCTCACTGAAACAATCGATTTTTTTCCATTCAACTTTCGTTCCGTCATAATATTCTAATGTAATTTTTATATCTTCGCCGAATTTTACATACTTCTCATCAAAAATAATAATTACGTTATTAAATACATCGTCACTAAAAATATCTGTTTCGTCAATTTCATTTGTATCATCAGCATAGGCAGGCACCAGACAGATAGTAAAAACAGAAATAAGTGCAAGTAATAAAGATATAAGCTTTTTCATATAATCACTCCTTATACCAATATGTGTGCTGTGTTTTCTGTTTTGTTGCATAAAAAGAATAAAAGGCAACCGATTGCTCGGTTGCCTTTTGTTATTGTAGTGCAGATTTATATTATCTCATAAATGTAAGACGAAGGTATTCAAATGTAAACATAAACACTCCCATGATAGATAATATAGGACTTGAGAGCCCTGCTATACCAAGAGCGGGAAAAATCATCATAAGTGGGGATAAAAGAACTGTAACTGGGCTGAGCAATGTGGAGAGCAAAGACTTTCCAAGGTTTTCTGCTGCATACTCCTTTTCCCATTTTTTGTAGTCGGCGCTGTCAAAATATTCTACCAAAATATCTGCACTATGCACTTTAACAGTAACCTTATATTCTTTTATAGCATCAATTTTAAGCTTGTACTCATAGGTGTTTTTTGCCACAAGCTCTCCGTTTACATAAAAGTCTCCTGGTAATACTGTAGTATAAGCAATCTCGTCCCCATTCAAATACTTATACTCTATTTTTGCGCTGTGGCTGGAATCAGAAAAACTTCTATATCCGCTACCAAGGCTTTTAGTTTTATTGCCGTTGCCCTGAGCATCAAAAACAATATTTTCCGCCAAAGTAAAAGATTTAACACTTGTATCATCCAAATCTTTTAAAATAATAACAAGTCTGGTACCCTCTTCATCCTGAAATTTATATAGCTCACTGAAACAATCGATTTTTTTCCATTCAACTTTCGTTCCGTCATAATATTCTAATGTAATTTTTATATCTTCGCCGAATTTTACATACTTCTCATCAAAAATAATAATTACGTTATTAAATACATCGTCACTAAAAATATCTGTTTCGTCAATTTCATTTGTATCATCAGCATAGGCAGGCACCAGACAGATAGTAAAAACAGAAATAAGTGCAAGTAATAAAGATATAAGCTTTTTCATATAATCACTCCTTATACCAATATGTGTGCTGTGTTTTCTGTTTTGTTGCATAAAAAGAATAAAAGGCAACCGAAGTGGTGCCAACGGTTGCCCTTATAATAATTATAAAATTTTAATTATTTATAAATCCTTTTAATAAGCGGGGAAGGATGGTTTCTGACTCACGGCAAAGGGAATACTCACCGTTTGAAAGGCACCAGTCTGTGATAAGGGCACGCTCACACATAGTGTAGGCACGCACAATTTCATTTACGGAGATATCTGTAACAAACTCTCCGCTCTCCCTGCCTTCAATTACTATCTGCCTTATAAGCTTGTAGTAAATGCGGTTATGGTCTAAAAGGTTTCGGCTGCCTGAGGCTGTAAGCTGAGTGGAATACATGCGTGTAAGCAAATCTATGGGCACGCTGTTTTCAATAAGATTAAACTGCTCATAGTTTAAATACATCAGCTTTTCAAAGGCGGTCATACCTTTCTTAAAGGTATCTGCAAGCTGCTCATACTTACTGTCAAACAAATCTGAAAGAGTGTTAAGCAGTTCATCCTTGCCGTTAAAATAGTGGTAAAATGAGCCTCTTGAGGTAGCGGAAAGCTCCACAATATCCTCAATAGTAGTTTTCTCGTAGCCGTATTTATAGAAAAGACTCCATGCGGCACTTACTATTTTGCTTTTTGTATTGTGTGAATCTTTTTTAGGCATAGTGTTTTTCCTTGAAAGATTTTGTGATTAGACACAACTCAGTTTTTAAGTGACTGCATTGGTGCAGGGATTCTGCCGCCACGGTTAATAAACTTTGCAGGTGAATAGGTGGAGAGAGGCATTACAGGACCTCTGCCAAGAAGTCCGCCAAAGTCAAGCTCCTCGCCTACCTTCTTGCCGATAGCAGGGATAACTCTTACAGCTGTGGTCTTGGAGTTTACCATACCGATAGCTGCCTCATCTGCAATAATAGCGGAGATAACCTCAGGTGTGGTGTCACCGGGAATGTTTATCATATCAAGGCCTACGGAGCAAACTGCTGTCATAGCCTCAAGCTTTGTAAGTGAAAGTGCGCCGATTTCTGCGGCGTGAATCATACCTGCATCCTCAGTAACGGGGATGAAAGCACCTGAAAGGCCACCAACATGGCTGGATGCCATTACGCCACCCTTTTTAACTGCGTCATTAAGGAGTGCAAGGGCAGCAGTTGTGCCATGACAGCCACAGCACTCAAGACCCATCTCCTCAAGAATGTAAGCAACAGAGTCGCCTACTGCAGGTGTGGGGGCAAGTGAAAGGTCAACTATACCGAAGGGTACATTGAGCCTGCGTGATGCTTCAGTAGCAACAAGCTGACCCATACGGGTAATTTTGAAAGCAGTCTTTTTAATTAAATCTGCAACTGCTGTAAGGTCAATTTCGTCACCTGCTTTTGCAAGTGCGGCACGTACAACACCGGGGCCTGAAACGCCTACATTAATAACGCAGTCAGGCTCGCCTGCGCCGTGGAATGCGCCTGCCATAAAGGGGTTATCCTCAGGAGCGTTGCAAAATACAACAAGCTTTGCAGGGCCTATGCAGCCTCTGTCAGCGGTAAGCTCAGCGCTTCTTTTTACAACCTTACCCATAAGGCCTACTGCATCCATATTTATGCCTGTTTTTGTTGAGCCGATATTAACGGATGAGCAAACAAAGTCTGTTGATGCAAGTGCCTCGGGGATAGCTTCAATAAGCTCCTTATCGCCAGGGCCAAAGCCCTTCTGTACAAGGGCAGAGAAACCGCCAAGGAAGTTTACGCCGCAGGTCTTTGCAGCAGCGTCAAGAGTTTTTGCAAGCTTTACTGCGTCCTTATTGTCGCAGGATGCAAGTATCATTGCGGCAGGTGTAATTGAAATTCTCTTGTTGATGATGGGGATACCAAATTCCTTCTCAATATCCTCACCTGTTTTAACAAGATCCTTTGCATATTTTGTAATTTTATCATAAACCTTCTGGCACATAACATCTACATCACTGTGGCAGCAATCAAGAAGGGAAATACCCATAGTGATTGTGCGCACATCAAGATGCTCGTCCTGAATCATGGTTATGGTTTCAAGTATATCTCTTGCGTTAAGCATATTTTATTCTCCTCAGATTGTGTGCATTGCGTTGAAAATATCCTCGTGCATTGCGTGGATTGAAAGACCCATTTCGTCACCCATTTTGCCGATGTTTTCAGCAAACTGTGTAAAGGGTACATCACTGCCTGAGATTTCAACCATCATAATCATAGCAAACATATCCTGAAGAATGCTCTGTGTAACCTCAAGTACGTTAATGTTGTGCTTTGCACACTCGTTTGATACCTTTGCAAGGATACCTACCATATCCTTACCTATAACGGTAATAACTGCTCTCATAGTTTTACTCCTTATATATCTAAAATCTGAATTATATCGCTTACTTTGTAATCTGCCACGGTGTCTGTGCTTAAATCCTTAGTGTAAAGGCAGGCAAATACTCCTGCATTTTTACCTGCAAGCACATCAATTTCACGGTCGCCAATCATAATGGTTTCGCTTTTATCAAGACCATACTCTGTGCAGATATATTCTATGGCATCGGGTGCCGGCTTATTAGGGAATTTCATATCAGAATCCACAAAGCCGTCAAAAAGTGGTGCCATATTAAACTTTTCAAGGTAATGCTGTGAGGTTTCGTGACCACGGTGAGTGTAAAGGTAGTGCCTTACTCCCCTCTCTTTAAGTGTAAAAAGAGTTTTGAAGGTGTTGGGGAAGGGCTCAACCACAGGCTCAAGGCTGTAATCGTGCTCATACTCCTTGTGCTTTGCCCTCATCTCGGGGCTTACACCATAGTGGTTATAGCAAACATCAAATTTAATCTCTAAAAGTGACTTTGCCTCAGTATAGTCAACCTCTTTGCCAAAATCAGCCATTGCCAGCTGAAAGGCTTTTGTGATGTGGGGGTAGCTGTCAAACAGCATACCATCAAAATCCCATATATAATTTTTCATCAGCAGTAGCCGTCAGGATTCTGGCTCTGCCAACGCCAGCTGTCTTCGCACATTTCGTCAATGCCTCTCTCTGCCTTCCAGCCAAGCTCTTTAAGAGCCTTTGAGGGGTCAGAGTAGCAGGTGTCAAGGTCACCGGGACGGCGGTCAACAATTTTATAATTGATGGGGTGACCGCAAGCCTTTTCAAATGCCTTTACAACATCAAGCACACTGTAGCCGATGCCTGTGCCAAGGTTGTAGGTAAAGCAGCCCTTCTCACCAAGAGTTTTTGCAACTGCCTTAACGTGACCAAGTGCAAGGTCAACTACGTGGATGTAGTCACGTACGCCTGTGCCATCGTGGGTATCGTAATCGTCACCATAAATGCTGAGGCACTCTCTTTTGCCGATAGCAACCTGTGCAACGTAGGGTACAAGGTTATTGGGGATACCCTTGGGGTCCTCACCTATACGACCGCTCTTGTGAGCGCCGATGGGGTTAAAGTAACGAAGGAGGCAAACGCTCCAGTCGCTGTCTGCTGCATAAGTATCTTTAAGTATTCTTTCAATGTAAAGCTTTGTAGTGCCGTAGGGGTTAGTTGTTTTGCCCTCAGGCATTTCTTCATTAAGGGGAGATTTATTCTCTTCACCATAAACGGTAGCGGAGGATGAGAATACAATCTTTTTACAGCCTGCATCTCTCATAGCTTCGCAGAGAATTACTGTGCCGCCAATGTTATTCTCGTAGTATTCAAGGGGCTTCTGACAGCTCTCGCCAACTGCCTTAAGACCTGCAAAGTGAATAACTGCATCAATATCGTTCTCAGCAAAAACCTTATCAAGACCAGCTCTGTCACGGATATCGCACTCATAAAACTTAACCTTTTTGCCGGTAAGCTCCTCTACACGATTTACACATTCCCTCTTGCTGTTGCAAAGATTATCAAGTATAATAACATCGTAGCCTGCATTAAGAAGCTCAACGCAGGTGTGTGAGCCGATAAATCCGGCACCGCCAGTAACAAGAATTGACATAACAACCTCTCCCTGTGTATAATTTTACAAATTATATTATATTATCAGCATATATAAAAATCAACGGAAGAGTTTACAATATTTTACATTAAGACTTTTTATTTTTTGATAAATTCGTGGAGGAAGCATGTATAACCTTACAGATATAAACACAGTAAAGCAGATTTTAGGCGACAACGGCTTTAAGTTCAGCAAAGCCCTTGGCCAGAATTTTATTATAAACCCAAATGTATGCCCCGAGATGGCTGATAGCTGTGGTGCAGGCAGAGGCTGTGGCGTAATTGAAATAGGACCCGGCATAGGTGTGCTTACAGTAGAGCTTTGCCAGAGGGCAGATAAGGTAGTGTGCATAGAGCTTGATAAAAGGCTGCTGCCCATACTTGATAAAACCCTTGCGGATTTTGACAATGTAAAAGTAATAAATGAAGATGTGCTGAAGGTTGACCTTAAAAAGCTGATTGAAGATGAATTTGATGGCATGGATGTATATGTATGCGCAAACCTGCCCTACTACATTACAAGCCCCATAATCATGATGCTGCTTGAGAGCAAACTGCCCATAAAGGCACTTACTGTAATGGTGCAAAAAGAGGCTGCTCAGCGTATCTGCGCACCTGTAGGATCAAGAGATTGCGGTGCAGTTACTGTAGCGGTAGATTACTACTCAAAGGCATACAAGCTTTTTGATGTAAGCAAGGGCTCGTTTATGCCTGCCCCTAAGGTTGACAGCTCCGTTATAAGAATGGATATAAGAGAAAAGCCCGAAATACAGATTGAGAATGAAAAGCTGTTTTTTGATGTGGTTAGAGCAGCCTTTGGTCAGCGCAGAAAAACTGCAGTAAACTCTTTAAGCTCAGGTCTTCAGATGCCTAAGGATAAAATCGCAAGCGTGCTTACCGAATGTGGCTTTGACCTTAACGTAAGAGCCGAAACCATGACCATGACCGACTTTGCGAATATAACAAAAGCACTTGAGAAGTGAGGAAAAATTGAGAAAACGGCACGGATTTTCCGTGCCGTTTGATTTATGCATTGTATTATGTCTTTGGATAGCGTAAGATACTCACGACATTGGCTCCCTTGTGTAAAGGGAGCTGTTGAGCGAAGCGAAACTGAGGGATTGTTAAATATCATAAACTAACTTTAACAATAATTAGCTTTGTTTTTGCCAATCCCTCCACCGCAAGCGGTCCCCCTCCCTTTCACAAGGGAGGCTCTTTTTTTCGCTGGACATCCTTTTGGCGGGGGTTGAAGGTGCTTGCCGCTGCCAGTGGCAGATGAAGGCAAGTACCTGAAATGACAAAACAAGGAGTATCACGATGCGAGCCAGCGAGTGAGACGACAATGTTTTGGATGGGGTAATCTCCCCTACGATTTCGGGCGTCGCAAGGCAACGACCCTACGGGAAATTTTTGTATCTCATTCACCATAACATAAAAAAGCTCCGCCTGAGCGGAGCTTTAGTTTACTGTGAAAGCATATTTATTGCGGCATTCAGCTGTGTATCCTGATCCTCGG
>JAKSQR010000069.1 GCA_024404065.1 Clostridia bacterium
TGTATAGCTTTAAGCTTCTTCTTTTGCTTTTTTGTGAATAACCTTAGGCTCTGCACCATCTGTTACACATTTTTTTGTAATAATTACTTTTTCTATGCTTGGGTCAGATGGTACATCGTACATAAGCTGTGCAAGTACATCCTCTACAATTGAGCGAAGACCTCTTGCACCTGTCTTCTTTTCAATAGTCTTTTCTGCAATTGCGTCAAGTGAAGCTATCTCAAAGTCAAGGTCAACACCATCAAGGCTGAAAAGCTCTCTGTACTGCTTGATAAGGGCATTTTTAGGCTCTATAAGTATTCTTACAAGGGCATCCTTATCAAGCTCATCAAGGGTGGTTATAACAGGAAGACGACCAACAAGCTCGGGTATAAGACCAAACTTTACAAGGTCCTGCTGAACTGCCTTTGATATTATGTTTTCTCTCTCAAAATCCTTCTTGCTCTTTACATCAGCACCGAAGCCAACAGCAGAGCCTGAAAATCTCTTTTCAATTATCTTTTCAATGCCTGCAAAGGCACCACCGCAGATAAAGAGGATATTTGAGGTGTCAATCTGTATAAATTCCTGCTGAGGATGCTTTCTGCCGCCCTGAGGTGGAACATTGGCAACTGTACCCTCAACTATTTTAAGAAGTGCCTGCTGAACGCCCTCACCGCTTACATCACGGGTGATGGAGGGGTTTTCGCTCTTGCGGGCAATCTTATCAATTTCATCAATGTAGATAATGCCCTTTTCAGCTCTTTCAATGTCATAATCGGCATCCTGAATGAGCCTTAAAAGGATATTTTCAACATCTTCACCTACATAGCCTGCCTCTGTAAGAGTGGTGGCATCTGTAACGGCAAAGGGAACATCAAGGATTTTTGCAAGGGTCTGTGCAAGCATAGTTTTACCTACACCTGTAGGACCAAGTAAAAGGATATTGGATTTCTGAATTTCAACATCTGTATCCTTTACTGCCATAATACGCTTATAGTGGTTATAAACGGCAACGCTTAAAGAAACCTTAGCCTTATCCTGACCTATTACATACTGGTCAAGCATCTCTTTAATCTGATGGGGCTTTGGTAATGATTCAAAGCTCTTTTTCTCCTCATGGTGGTAATCTGGCACAAGGTCATCATCAAGGATGTCAAGGCAAAGATTTACGCACTCATTGCAGATGTAAACGCCGTTACCATCAATAAGCTTTGCTACCTGATTCTGACTTTTACCGCAGAAAGAGCAGCAGGGGATATTACGCTTATCGTTATCTCTGGGCATAGTTTTCTCCTGTTAATTATCTGTGGTCAATTACCTTATCAACAAGGCCGTATTCCATAGCCTGCTGAGCGGTGAGCCAATTATCTCTGTCAGTATCCTTTGCAATCTCCTCAATGGATTTGCCTGTGTTGGCAGCAAGGATTGAGTTTAACTTCTCTTTAGTGCGTGCAATGTGGTCTGCTGCAATAAGCATATCAGAAGCCTGACCCTGCATACCGCCGAGAGGCTGATGAATCATAACCTCACTGTTGGGCAGAGCATATCTCTTGCCCTTTGCACCTGATGAGAGAAGGAAAGCACCCATTGATGCTGCCATACCAATGCAGATTGTGGAAACATCACACTTGATGTACTGCATTGTATCGTAAATAGCCATACCGGCAGTAACAGAACCGCCGGGGCTGTTGATGTAAAGGCTGATATCCTTGTCAGGGTCCTGGCTCTCAAGGTAGAGAAGCTGGGCAACTACAAGGCTTGCGGTGGCGTCATTTACTTCGTCTGAAAGCACGATAATTCTGTCGTTAAGAAGACGGGAGAAAATATCGTATGAACGTTCACCGTGGTTTGTCTGTTCAATAACATAAGGTACTAATGCCATAGTGCATACCTCTTTTCGTCATTTATTATTTGTGAGCAATTTCAGGGCTTGATTATTCAGCTTTGGGAGCTGTAGCAACAGCGCTGTCAAGTACAACCTTGATAGCAGCCTGTCTGTTGAGTTCCATCTCAACCATACCTGCAGGAACGATAGTCTTAATCTTTTCTACGTCAAGACCATACTGCTCTGCCATCTTGCTGTATTCTTCTTCAACAGCAGCTTCCTCAGCCTTAATGCCTTCAGCTTCAATAATCTTTTCAATAGCAAGGTCAAGCTTAACGTCGTTAACTGCTCTTTCCTTCATAGAAGCCTTGAAGCCTTCCTTATCCATACCCATGTACATAAGATATGTGTCAAGGTCAATACCCTGCTGCTGAACTCTCTGAGCAAAGTTGTTTACGTTTTCTTCTGCCTTGTTGTCAAACATTACTTCGGGGATTTCGCCTTCAACGTTTGCGCAAAGTGCTTCAATAACTGCATCCTCAAATGCGTTCTGAGCAGCTTCCTGCTTACGTGCGAGCATATCGCTCTCGATACCCTTCTTCATTTCGTCTACTGTATCGTAGTCCTGATCCTTTGCAAATTCGTCATCAAGCTCAGGCATTTCCTTTGTCTTGATTTCGTGAAGCTTAATCTTGAATACAGCATCCTTTGATGCAAGCTCCTCTGCATAGTTCTCAGGGAATGTTACGTTAATGTCAAATTCTTCGCCGATGTTGTGGCCGATAATCTGATCTTCAAAGCCGGGGATGAACTGACCGTCACCGATAGTGAGGTTGTACTTCTCTGCCTTGCCGCCTTCAAATGCAACGCCATCAACAAAGCCTTCAAAGTCAATAACAGTGATATCACCGTTTTCAACTGCTCTGCCTTCAACGTCAACAAGTCTTGCGCCTCTGTCAAGCATGTAGTTGATTTCTGTATCAATTTCTTCAGCTGTAACTGTGCTGTCAGCCTTCTCTGCTTCAAGACCCTTATAAGCCTTAAGAGTGATTTCGGGCTTAACAGTTACCTTTACTGTGAAGTTAAGGCCTTCTTCAACGTTCATTGTCTTAACGTCAAGATCCTTGGGCTGGTCAACGGGCTCAATCTTAGCTTCGTCATAAGCTGCTTCAATTTCCTTGGGGAAGATTTCTTCAAGTGCTTCCTCATAGAAGAAGTTTTCACCGTAAAGCTTCTCAATCATCTGCTTGGGAGCCTTGCCCTTACGGAAGCCGGGAATCTGGATGTTCTTTCTGTTCTTAAGGTATGCCTGCTGAACAGCTGCCTTGAAATCTTCTGCTGAAACAGCGATTTCAATTGTGTAGGTGTTTGTTTCGGTTTTATTAGCTGATACTAAGCTCATGTTTATTTCCTCCAATGAGTGAATTATTTGTAATTTATTTCACGGTATCATAAACGGGTATGGGGCGAAACTCAAGGTAATCACCTGAAATAAGTGAAAACTTAATGCCGTCAACCTCACCGTTTACTGCCGTAGCATGGGAATATGAGTGGAGATGACCATAATAGCATCTCTTAATGCCTTCCTCAAGAAGTACATTATAAATTTCATCGCACTTGCGGGTATCTGACAGGGGAGGGTAGTGCAGGAATACCACAGGCTCAAGACCTGTTTCCTTTGCTGCCTTAATGCTCATTCTGAGCCTTCCTGCCTCACGGAGTACTACTTTTTTATCCGCATCATTTTCTGCATCAAAAAACCAGCCTCTTGTGCCGCATATTGCAATGTTGCCGCAGGTGTAGGTATTGTTGTGAAGGATATTCAGGGTATCAAAATTATTCTTTGCAAAGAACTCATCCGCTTTTTTCTTTGTGGACCACCAATAATCGTGGTTGCCCTTCATCAGAATTTTGCGACCGGGCAGATTGTGAAGAAACTCAAAATCCTTAAAGCCTTCATCAAGGCTCATTGCCCAGGAGATATCACCAGGTATTACTACCGTATCCTTATCAGTAACTATACTGCGCCAGTTCTTTTCAAGGCGCTGCTCGTAATCGGACCAGCCATTGAAAATATCCATGGATTTACCCGTGGAAATGGAAAGATGGGTATCTGCAATTACAAACAGTGACATAGTGCTTTCCTCAGATGCCAAGCATATTGAAAACTACATCATCCATACCGGATTTTTCACAGCAGCCTTCAAATCTTACTTTCTTATCCTTAAGGTTTGCAAGGGGAGCGGGGCACTCGTTGCCTGTAACCTCAGCAAGCTTTGTAACCATATCAAATTCGTTAAGGTCACTCTTTTTGCCCTCTACTGCTTCAAGCACTGCTGCGCTGAATTTGAAGGGGCTTGCTGTGGAAGCGATTACTGTGGGAGTGCAGTCACCTGTTGACTTTTTATACTCTTCATATACAGTTACTGCAACGCTTGTGTGAGTGTCGCAAAGGTAATTCTTTTCGGTGAATACCTTGTTGATGGTAGCCTTTGTGGTGTCATCATCACAGCAGCCTGCTGCAAAGCTTGCTTTAATCTTTGCAAGTGTTTCATCATCAACTGTATATTTGCCCTCAGTTGCAAGCTGGCTCATCCATTCCTTAACCTTATCAGAGCCTGCAATTAAGTAAAGAAGGCGCTCAAGGTTTGAAGAAATAAGAATATCCATTGAGGGAGAGATTGTTGCATAAAACTGTCTGTTTCTGTTGTAAGTGCCTGTTGTAAGGAACTCGGTAAGAACAGAGTTTGAGTTGGAAGCGCAAATAAGCTTCTCAATGGGAAGACCCATCATTTTTGCGTAGTAGGCAGCAAGGATATTACCAAAGTTACCTGTAGGTACGCATACATTGATTTTATCGCCACAAGCAATTTTGCCATCTGCTACTAAATCACAGTAAGCTGAGAAATAGTAAACAATCTGAGGAGCAAGTCTGCCCCAGTTGATTGAGTTTGCAGAGGAGAAAGCCATGCCGTTTGCTGCAAGCTTCTCTGCAATAGCCTTATCGGTGAAAATTCTTTTAACACCGCTCTGTGCATCATCAAAGTTGCCTTTGATAGCACTTACGGCAACATTGTTGCCTTCCTGTGTGCACATCTGAAGCTTCTGCATAGGGCTTACGCCATCGCTGGGATAAAATACTAAAATTTTTGTGCCGGGAACATCTTTAAAGCCCTCAAGTGCTGCCTTGCCGGTATCACCTGATGTAGCTACAAGAATTACAATTTCTGTACCCTTTGCAGCTTTGCCTGCTGCTACGGTAAGAAGACGGGGAAGAATCTGGAGTGCCATATCCTTAAATGCGCAGGTGGGACCCTTGAAAAGCTCAAGGATATGTGTGCCTTCTGCGATTGTTTCTACAGGAGCAACCTTTTCGCTTGAGAAGCCTGTTTCGTAAGCTCCTCTTACGCAGGAGTCAAGCTCTTCTGCTGTAAAATCTGTAAGGAAGCGACCCAGAATATTCTTTGCTCTGCTGATGTAATCAGCATTTGCAAGGGCAGCAATTTCATCAAGTGTAACTGCGGGCAGTGATTCGGGAACGAATAAGCCGCCTTCAGCAGAAATACCCTTTGCAATTGCCTGAGAGGATGTAACCTTTATAGATGTATCTCTCGTGCTGGTATAGTTCATCTGTTTCACCCTTTCTTAAGTATAGTAAAAATAATACGGCTTATTATAGCACGGCATATATTATTTGTAAATATACAAATTTTATAATAAAATAACATAGTTCCAAATATTTCTTGCAATAAATGTACTATTGCGGTATAGTAAGGGGCAGAGGTGATACTATGGTTCAGGTGGTTGCCGCTCTTATATGGAGAGATGGTAAATTTATGATATGCCAGCGCCCCGTCAACAAAACAAGAGCCCTTGAGTGGGAGTTTGTAGGTGGTAAGGTTGAGGCAGGGGAGAGCTTGCAGCAGGCACTCATCAGAGAATGCCATGAGGAGATAGGCATAGATGTTACCCCGATGGATATCTTTATGGAGGTAGACCACACCTACCCGGATATTACAATCCACCTCACATTATTTAATGCAACCATTGAGGATGGCATTGAGCCAATCCGCCTTGAGCACAATGATATTAAATTTATCACCGTTGATGAAATAGATAATTTTGAGTTCTGCCCCGCAGATAAAGATATACTCAGAAAAATTAAGGAGAAATACTGATATGCCAATTTCATTTGACAGCGAAAAAAAGATTTTCAAGCTGGATACAAAGGGCTCATCCTATGTAATCCAGATTTTTGAGCAGGGCTATCTTCTTCACCTTTACTATGGTGATTATATCCCTGATACAAATCTTTCAATGCACAAGTATAAGGGAAGATTTGCATCCCCCTGCCCATCAAATATCCATATTGATGACGATTATTTTTCACCTGATGTAAGTATGTTTGAGTATCCTTGCGAAGGCACAGGTGATTTCAGAGATACCTGCCTTGCTATAAGAAATGCGGACGGCAATAATTCCACAGATATGCGTTATAAGTCACATATCATTTATCACGGCAAGCCCGAAATTGAGGGTATGCCCTGCCTTCATATTGATAATAATTCTCAGGCTACAACCCTTGAGATTACTATGGAAGATGCAGTTACAAAAATGCAGGCAGTGCTTTACTACACTGTATTTGAAGAGTACAGCGCAATGACCCGCCATGTTAAGATTATCAACGCTTCTGATAAGGCAGCAGATATAGAAAAAGTACTCAGCTGCTGCGTAGATTTCAACACTCACGATTTTGATGTTATCACTCTCTACGGCAAGTGGTCAAAAGAGAGAAGTGTAGAGAGAAATCCTCTTGCTCACGCAAGGTTAGGCGTTTCAAGTAAGCGTGGTGCATCAAGCCATCATCATAATCCTTTCGGCGCAATTGTAGATAAGGACACAACTGAGGATTACGGTAATGCTTACGGCTTCAACTTTGTTTACAGCAGCAACTTCACATTTAATGTGGAAGCTGATACCTTCGGTGGCAGCAGAGCAGTAATGGGCATAAACCCCGAAGGCTTCGGCTGGCACCTTGAGCCCGGTGAAACTTTTGTTGCACCTGAGGTTGTAATGGTTTACTCCAATGCAGGTATCGGCGAAATGAGCCGTATTTATCACAGACTTTATTCAAAGCACCTCATAAGAGGCAAGTGGGCAGACATCAAGAGACCTTTGCTTATAAACAACTGGGAAGCTACCGGCATGAGCTTTACAGGTGAGCAGCTTGTTACCTTTGCAGAGCGTGCAAAAGAGCTTGGCATAGATATGCTTGTAATGGACGATGGCTGGTTTGGCAACCGTGATGATGATACCACAGCTCTTGGTGACTGGCAGGTAAATGAAGAAAAAATGGGCGGTCCTCTCAAGGACTTTGTTGATAAGATTAACGCCCTCGGCATTAAATTCGGTATCTGGTATGAGCCTGAGATGATTTCTCATGACAGCAACCTTTACAGAGAGCATCCTGATTGGTGCATAAGTGTACCAGGCAGAGAGAAGAGTATTGCACGCCATCAGTATGTGCTTGACTTCAGCAGAGAGGAAGTAAGAGATTATGTTTATTCCTTGATGCATAAGGTTTTATCAGAGTGTAATATCAGCTATGTAAAGTGGGATTTCAACCGTAATTTAACAGAGGTTGGCTCAGCTGCATTACCTCCCGAAAGGCAGAAAGAAGTATTCCACAGATATGTACTCGGCACTTATGATGTAATGAACCGTCTTACCACAGATTTCCCTGATTTGCTTCTTGAAAACTGTGCAAGTGGCGGCGGCAGATTTGACCCTGCTATGCTTTATTATTCACCACAGATCTGGTGCAGTGATAACACCGACCCCATTGAGCGCCTCAGCATTCAGTTTGGTACATCCCTTTGCTATCCCGCATCCACAATGGGTGCTC
>JAKSQR010000007.1 GCA_024404065.1 Clostridia bacterium
AAAACAAAACTAAGGAGACAACAGAATCATGAAAAACAAGAGAACGAAGTTCATCACTCAGGCAGCAATAATTGCTGCAATGTACGCCGCACTTACATACGCGCAGAACTTTTTACTGCCCGGTACAACCTCTATGGCAGTGCAGTTCAGAGCAAGTGAGGCACTTAATGTGCTTGCCCTTTTTACACCCGCTGCAATACCCGGTCTTACCATAGGTTGTATTCTCTCAAACCTATACAATATCGGTGCAGGTCTTCCCCTTGATATGATATTCGGTTCCCTTGCAACCCTCGGTGCTACACTTTGTATATGGTTCCTGAGAAAGGTAACTGTAAAGGGCTATCCCCTTACATCAATGCTTATGCCTGCAATCTGGAATGGCATCATTGTCGGTTGGGAAATTGAGTATTTCTTTATTGAAGGCGACTTTGAATGGATTGGCTTCCTTACACAGGGCGGTTTAGTAGCATTAGGTGAGGTTGCAGTAATGGCAATACTCGGCACATTACTTTGGGCAGCCATCAGAAAGAAGAATATTGACAAGCTTCTTAACAAGTGATAAAGCCTTGAAATACAAGAGCCTCCGCTATTTGCGGAGGCTTATTTTTTGCCTATAAATTTTTTATTTCCAATTAAAGATATTCGCTGAGTGCTTTCAGATTTTCAACCTGCACAGTTGCCTTTATCTCCTGCTTTGCATACTCTTCAGGGGTAGTTACACCACTGTAAACAAGGGCGCAGGGTATACCGTGATTCATACCAATGGCAATATCAGTTGCAAGGCGGTCACCTACAAAGGCAAGCTCTTCACCTTTACAGCCAAGCAGGTTGGTTATATAATCAACAGTAGCGGTCATAGGCTTACCAAGTACCTGCGGACGCTTACCTGTTGAGGCTGCAAACAGCTCTATCATCGAGCCTGTATCCGGCATAAAGCCATCTGCGGTGGGGCAATTCATATCAGGGTGAGTTGCAAGGTAAATTTTGCCATCAGCAATGTATTTTGCTGCTTTTCTTATTTTCTCATAAGTGAGAGTTGTATCAAAGCCAAGTAAAACTATATCCGGGTCTTCATCCACAAGATTTATGCCTGCTTTTACTAAATCCCCTGTCAATCTTTCGTTACCAAGCAGATATACTTTTTTACCTTTGTAATTCTTATTAAGATAATCTGCTGCTACATGGGATGAAATAATCACTCTGTTTTCATCTACAGGGTAACCCATGTTAGCAAGCTTTTCTCTGCAAACCTCAACATTATTTGATGAGTTATTTGTAAAGAAATAAAAATCTCTGCCGCTTTCTCTTACCTTATTGAGAAAATCTATTGAGCCTTCAATAATGTTACCGCTGAGATAAAATGTTCCATCCATATCAATGATGAAATACTTTGTTTTTTCAAATACTGATTTATCCATAATACCCTCAAAATAAAGCCGTTCAACGAACGGCTTTTTGTTTTTTTATTCTGCTGATTCTTCTGAAGCAGCTTCACTTTCTTCAGCATCTGCTGACATAGTAAGTGTGCCTATGCTTTTTCTTGCATTCTGAATTTCGGCAAGTCCCTTTGAAACAGCCTCATCTGCCTGAGCCATAATTGTGTTTATAAACTCAGCTGCATTTGTTCTGATTTCGGTAGACCACTGATTTGCTTTATCTACAGTGATTGCAGCCTTTTCGTCAGCCTGCTTTGAAATGTAATCAAACTGCTCGTTTGCAGCAGTTACAATAGCCTCTGCCTGCTCTTTTGCCTGTGTAAGAGTTGCCTGTGCCTGTGCCTCTGACTCAGCAGTAAGCTGCTCTGCCTTAGCCTTTGCCTCAATTACAATTACGCTTGAATCTACAAGAGCAGCTGCTTCTCTCTGCGCATCTGCCTTAATTTTAAGTGCCTGCTCATTTGCAGTAGTTACTATCTGATTTGCCTGAGCTTCAGCCTCTGAAATCTTGTTTTTGCTGTAATCCTCAGTTTTAAGAATAAGTGTTCTTACTTTATCTTCGGAAGCGGAAACAAGACCCCTTGACCTTTCTTCAGCTTCAGTAACAACATTTACACTCTCCTGCTTTGCCTTTGCAAGAATGTTGTTTCTGTCTGCAACTATGAGCTTAGCCTGAGCAATCTCCTTAGGAAGAGAAGCTCGGATTTCGTTGATTATATCAATTATAGCCTCTGCGTCAACGGCAGTTTTACCGCCGATTGTTTTTTTGCCGGCTTCAAGTATATCATCTATCTGATTAAGATACTGGTCTGTATTCATCTCTGCTTACTCCTTTCTTTGATACGCTTGATAATATCGTCACAAACCTCTTCGGGAACAAACTCTTTAATGTCCCCGCCGAATTCACAAACCTGCTTAACAATGCTGGATGAAAGGAACATATTCTCCGCATTGGTGGTCATAAATACGGTTTCAAGGTTGGGGTTAAGTTTTTTGTTTGTAAGTGCCTGCTGAAATTCATACTCAAAGTCTGTAACCGCTCTGAGGCCTTTAACTACTGCGCAGGCGCCTTTGCTCTCAGCATAGTCTGCAAGCAGGCCGCCTGAGGTATCGACCTCGGCATTTTCTATGTCTTTTATGCTTTTTCTAATAAGATCAACTCTCTCATCGGCGGTAAAATAGCTGTCTGGCTTATTAAAATTAACCATGACAACAACTATTACTTTATCAAAAAGTTTTGAGGCTCTGCGGATAATATCCACGTGACCCTTTGTAACGGGGTCAAAGGAGCCGGGACAAATTGCAATTCTCATATTATCAGTCCTTACGGTAAATTGTTACTGCTGTTTTGCTGTATTTATAGCTTCTGTACACGCTTAAGCCCTCAACTGTTTCGGGCAACTCATCCTTAAATGGATATTCGCATATCACTATGCCGCCCTCTGCTACATAGTCGGTTACTCTTTCAAGTGCCTTTTCAAGCAGACCTGTTGAGTAGGGAGGGTCAATAAATACCACATCATAAGTGCGTACATTCATATTGAGAAAGCCCATGGAATCCATCTGGACAATCTGTGATTTATCGGTAAAGCCTGTTTTTTCAACATTCTGCTTTACAATGCTTATGGCGTTTTTATCTGAATCAACAAATACAGCTGATTCTGCGCCTCTGCTGAGGGCCTCAATGCCCATTTGACCTGAGCCTGCAAAAAGGTCAAGCACTCTCCTGCCCTCAATTTCAAACTGAATTGCGCTGAAAACTGCTTCCTTAACTTTTTCGGTTGTAGGTCTTGTGGTTTCACCCTCAAGGGTTTTAAGGGACATTCCCCTTGCTGAGCCTGTAATAACTCTCATTTTGTTTCCTCCATGCAAGTGGGCATACTGCCTTAGTATACTGAATAATTATCGCACTTAGCAGGTAATATGTCAAGTTATATCGGAGTGTAAATGTAAACTTATTATTAAATATAAAATAATACTTTATTTTTATAATTTAATATGCTATACTATAGTGCAATTATAATGAGGCAGAATAGGCAGGTGAAAGCATGGCAGTTAAAATATCATCCATAGAGAGCGGCAGCTTGGCTGAAAAAAAAGGCATTGAGGCTGGTGATACTCTGGTTTCAATTAACGGTAACGGCATTAAGGATGTGCTTGACTACCGCTTTTATCTGAATGACAGCAAGCTGAAGCTTGAGGTTATAAAGGCAAACGGAAAGACCAAGAAATATAAAATTCACAAAGATGAATTTGATGATATAGGTCTTGAGTTTGAAACCTACCTTATGGATAGCCACCACTCCTGCAAAAACAAGTGTGTTTTCTGCTTTATTGACCAATTACCTGAGGGCTTAAGAGACAGCCTTTATTTCAAGGATGATGACGACAGGCTTTCGTTTTTATTCGGAAACTATGTTACCCTTACTAACCTTGATGACGAAGAGGTTGAAAGACTTATAAAGCTGCACATAAGCCCTATCAATATTTCTGTACACACAATGAACCCTGAGCTGAGAATCAAAATGATGAAAAATCCCCGCTCAGGTGAAGTGCTTAAATACATTAAGAGATTTGCTGATGCAGGGCTTGATATAAATGCTCAGCTTGTTTTATGCCCTGGCATAAACGACGGTGATGAGCTTGTATATTCCCTTGAGGAGTTATTCAAATACTACCCCGCAATAAGAAGTATTGCCTGCGTACCTGTAGGCCTTACAAAGCACAGAGAAAAGCTTGAAAAGTTAGAGCCCTACAACGAAGCAACTGCAGGTGAAGTAATTGATACTATCAACAGGCTCAATGCTGAATTTAAGGCAAAAGAGGGCGTTAAGCTTGCCTATGCTTCAGATGAATTCTATCTTTTAGCAAACAGAGAGATGCCATCTTACGATTACTATGATGACTTTCCTCAGCTTGAAAACGGCGTAGGTATGTGGACCTTGTTAAAAGACGAATTCACAGAAGCTCTTGGCGAATGTGACCTGACTGAGCTTAACCGCAAGGTAACCCTTGCAACTGGCACAGCAGCCTACCCCCTCATAAGTGAGCTTGCTCAGATGGCAATGGATAAAATCAAGGGTCTTGATATACAGGTTGAGGCAATTATAAACAGACTTTTTGGTGAGAGCATTACAGTATCCGGTCTTATTACGGGCGGTGATATTTTGTATTCACTTGAGGGGAAAGAAATTGGTGACGCCCTTGTAATTCCACCTAACTGCCTTCGCAGTGAGGGCGATATGTTCCTTGACAGTATGACAGTTGATGAGCTCAGCGACAAGCTGGGTGTTCCTATAATTTGTAATGAAAGCAGCGGAGAAGGATTGCTCTCTGCTATGATTGGAGGTTGATATAATGGCAGGAAATGTAGTTGCCATAGTTGGCAGACCTAACGTAGGTAAATCTACACTTTTCAATAAGCTTATCGGCATCAGGATGTCCATAGTTGATGATACACCCGGTGTAACAAGAGACAGAATCTATGGTGAGTGTGAGTGGCTTAACAGGCACTTTATGCTTATTGATACCGGCGGTATTGAGCCTGCAAGTGATGACATTATCTTAAAGCAGATGAAAAGGCAGGCTCAGCTTGCTATTGACTCTGCTGACGTTATCATACTTGTAACAGATATCCGCTCAGGCGTTGTTGCTACTGATATGGAGGTAGCCTCCATGCTTCAGAAGAGCGGTAAGCCTGTAATACTTGCAGTAAACAAGTGCGACTCCGTAGGTGAGGTACCTGCAGATATTTACGAATTTTATAACCTTGGTCTTGGTGACCCCATTGCGATTTCATCAGTACATGGTCACGGCACAGGTGACCTGCTTGATGAGGTGCTGAAGTTTTTACCTGATGAGGATACTGAGGCAGATGAGGACGTAGAAGATTACATCAAGGTTGCAGTTATAGGCAAGCCTAACGTAGGTAAATCATCACTTGTAAATGCGGTGCTTGGTGAGGACAGAATGATAGTTTCAAACATTGCCGGCACTACCCGTGATGCTACTGACTCCGTTGTAGAGAATGAGCACGGTAAATTTATATTCATAGATACAGCCGGTCTTCGCCGTAAGAGCAAGGTGTATGACCAGATAGAAAAATACTCCGTAATCCGTGCGAGAATGGCAGTTGAAAGAGCTCAGGTCTGCGTAATTATGATTGACGCTACTGAGGGCTTTACTGAGCAGGATTCAAAGGTTGCAGGCATTGCTCACGAAATGGGCAAGGGCTGTATTATAGCAGTAAACAAATGGGATGCAGTTGAAAAAGACGGCAAAACTATGGACCAGACCCGTAAAAAGCTTATGAATGATTTTTCATTCATGTCTTATGCTCCCATCATCTTTATTTCAGCTAAAGAGGGCATCCGCCTTGACAGACTTTTTGAGCTTATCAAGTTTGTAGATACTCAGAATGCTATGCGTATTTCCACAGGTAAGCTTAACGAAGTGCTTGCAGATGCTACTGCAAGGGTTCAGCCCCCTTCAGACAAGGGCAGAAGGCTCAAGATTTTCTACATGACTCAGGCATCCACAAGGCCACCAACATTTGTTTGCTTTGTAAACAGTGCTGAGCTTTTCCATTACAGCTATCAGCGATATATTGATAACCAGATAAGAGAAGTTTTTGGCCTTGAGGGTACACCTACAAGAATGGTAATACGTGAAAGAGAGTCCAACAAGAAATGATAGTATTGGGAATTGACCCCGGCTATGCCATAGTTGGCTGTGGTGTAGTTGAATATGTAAATAATAAATTCAGAATGCTGGAGTACGGCGCAATACTTACTGATGCCCACACCCCATTTAACCTGAGGCTTGAAAAAATATGGGATGAGGCAGATGCACTTATGAAGAAATACCCCATAGATGCACTTGCAATTGAAAAGTTGTTTTTTAACACTAACCAGAAAACTGCTATTGACGTTGCTCAGGCAAGAGGTGTGCTTGTACTTGCAGCTCAGAAGAATAAAATACCCATCTTTGAATACACTCCCCTGCAGGTAAAGCAGAGTGTTGTAGGCTACGGCCGTGCAGAAAAGAAGCAGGTGCAGGAAATGACAAGGATTATGCTTAACCTTGAAAAAATTCCAAAGCCTGATGACGCTGCTGACGCTCTTGCTATGGCAATATGCCACTGTCACAGTGCAGGTTCCCTGTTGGGTTCACTTAAAATGAGAGGATAATCACCTATGTTTTACAGCATTACAGGCACAGTAGTACATACAGATGAAAACTCTGTTGCCCTTGACTGCAATGGTGTGGCTTTTTTACTTACCGCCTCATCAAATACTTTAAGAAAATGCGCCCCTGAAGGTGAAAAGCAGATGCTCTACACATATCTTAATGTAAGAGAGGATGCGCTTGACCTTTTTGGCTTTGCGGATAAAAACGAATTGGATTGCTATAAGCTACTCACAGGAGTTACTGGTGTAGGTCCTAAGGCTGCTATTGCAATTCTCTCTGCACTTACCCCTGATATGCTTGCACTTGCAGTTGCAGGTGACGATGCAAAGGCTATTTCAGCAGCTCAGGGTATCGGTGCAAAAATTGCAAACAGAATTATACTTGAGCTTAAAGGCAAGCTTTCAAGCTTTGCAGTATCTGCAGAAATGGCATCAAATATTGCTGCTGCAAAGAAATCCAGCATAAGCTATGCTGGTGAGGAAGCAGTTAATGCCCTTGTTGCCCTCGGCTACTCAAAGAGTGAAGCAAGCATTGCAGTAGGCAAGCTTGATGGCAACCTTGGCACAGAAGATATGATTAAAAAAGCACTTTTGCTGCTTGCAAAAAATTTCTGAGAGGAGATAACTGATGGAAACAGATTTTGAAAGCCGTTTTGTAGATGCTGAGTATTCTGCATCTGACGACAATGATATAGAGTTATCTCTGCGCCCTAAAATACTTTCCGACTATATCGGTCAGGATAAAGTAAAGGAGAATCTCTCAGTTTATATAGAGGCTGCAAGGCAGAGAAACGAGCCTCTTGACCACGTGCTTCTTTATGGCCCTCCCGGTCTTGGTAAAACTACACTTGCAGGTATTATTGCCAATGAGATGGGCGTAAATTTCAGGGTTACAAGTGGTCCTGCTATTGAAAAGCCCGGCGACCTTGCCGCACTTCTTACTAACCTTAGTGAAGGCGATGTTCTTTTTATTGACGAAATTCACCGCCTTTCAAGAGCAGTTGAGGAAGTCCTTTACCCCGCTATGGAGGATAATGAACTGGATATCATCATAGGCAAAGGTCCCTCTGCCCGCTCAATAAGGCTTGACCTTAATAAATTTACCCTTGTTGGTGCTACTACCCGTGCAGGTCAGCTTTCCGCTCCCCTTCGTGACAGATTCGGCGTTATTTTCCGCCTTGAGTTATACACAGCAGAGCAGCTCAGCGAAATCGTTACCCGCTCTGCAAACATTTTAGGCATTGATATTGAGCCTGAAGGTGCTATGGAAATTGCCTCACGCTCAAGAGGCACACCCCGTATTGCCAACAGATTCTTAAAGCGTGCAAGAGACTTTGCACAGGTTGTAGGTGATGGCTCAATCACAAAAGAGGTTGCATCCATTGCCCTTGCAAAGATGGAGGTTGACAACTTAGGTCTTGACTCCATTGACAGACTTATTCTTACCACTATGATAAGAAACTACAACGGCGGTCCCGTTGGTCTTGAAACAATAGCTGCCGCCACAGGCGAAGAGGCTATTACAATAGAGGATGTTTATGAGCCTTACCTTATGCAGATTGGTTTCTTAAGCAGAACTCCCCGTGGCAGATGTGTTACACCTGCCGGCTATGCTCACCTTGGTATGGTTATGCCCGGTCAGCAAAAACTTGATGTATAAAGGACAAGTAAAATGAGAATTGCAGATACATGGAAAGACTATGAACTTATAGACTGTTCAGATGGCGAAAAGCTTGAAAGATGGAAGGATATTATTCTTATCCGCCCTGACCCTCAGGTAATCTGGAAAACTCCAAAGGAAAATCCCCTTTGGTATAATCCACACGCCATCTATAACCGCTCCAACACTGGTGGCGGTAACTGGCAGGTTTGCAAAAAAATGCCTGACGTATGGCAGATAGGTCTTGATGACCTGCAATTTAATATTAAAACCATGGGCTTTAAGCACACAGGTCTTTTCCCTGAGCAGGCAGTAAACTGGAAAATGACTCAGGATGTTATCAGAAACGCAGGCAGACCTGTAAGGGTGCTTAATCTGTTTGCTTACACAGGCGGTGCTACTGTTGCTGCCCTTAAAGCAGGTGCAAGTGTGACCCATGTAGATGCTTCAAAGGGTATGACCTTATGGGCAAAGGAAAATGCTGTTGCTTCAAAAGTATCTGACACCCCTGTAAGATGGCTTGTAGATGACTGTATAAAATTTGTACAGCGTGAAATACGCAGAGGCAACCATTACGACATTATCATTATGGACCCGCCCTCATACGGCAGAGGTCCTGGTGGTGAAGTGTGGAAGCTTGAAAACGAAGTGTACAGCTTTGTTGAGGAATGCTCAAAGCTCCTTAATGAGGACAGCCTTATGGTGCTTATAAACTCCTACACAACAGGTCTTTCACCCTCTGTAATGGAGTATATTTTAGGTGAAACAATTCAGAAAAAATTCGGTGGCACTACCGAAAGTGATGAGATAGGTATTCCTGTTTCATCAAAGCCCGGCAGAGTACTCCCCTGCGGTGCAAGTGCAATATGGAAAAAGTAGTAAACTAAAGGATATTTCAATGAGCGAAAAACTTATAGAGCTGAAAAACGTTTCATTCTTTTATGAGGCGGATGAAGAGGATGCACCTCCCATCCCCGCATTAAGAGATATAAACTTAGATATACATAAAGGCGAATTTGTTGCTGTGCTTGGTCACAACGGCTGTGGTAAAAGCACCCTTGCAAAGCTTTGCAATGCAATTTATGAGCCTACTGAAGGCACAGTAATTGTAGATGGCATTATTTCCGACTCGGAAGAAAACGGAGATAAAATCAGGCGTAAGGTAGGTATGGTATTCCAGAATCCTGATAACCAGATAGTTGCCACAATAGTTGAGGATGATGTTGCCTTCGGCCCCGAAAATTTAGGCGTAGAGCCCTCTGAAATAAGAAGAAGAGTAGATGAAGCACTCAAGAGTGTAAATATGTATGACTTCCGTGAAAGAGAGCCTCACAAGCTTTCAGGCGGTCAGAAGCAGAGAGTAGCTATTGCAGGCGTAATAGCAATGCAGACTGACTGTATTATACTTGATGAGCCTACCGCTATGCTTGACCCTATGGGCAGAATAGAGGTTATGAATGCTATACAGAAGCTTAACAAAGAGCTTGGCATAACTATTGTGCTTGTAACTCACTTTATGGATGAGGCTGTAAAAGCAGACAGAGTAGTAGTTATGGATAAGGGTGAAATTATTGCAGATGATACCCCACGCAAGGTATTTTCTCAGATAGATTTTATGAGAAATCACAGCCTTGACGTGCCTCAGTCTACTGAGCTTTGCAATTTACTTAACTTAGGCAGCGACGTGCTCACAATTGATGAGTGTGTCAGCAAGCTTGCCTCCGTATTAGGAGGTGCAAAATGAGCCCTGCATTAGAGATTAAAAACCTTACACATTGCTATCAGCCCGGCACACCTATGGAGGTTGCTGCAATAAAGGATGCAAATATCACAATAGAAAAAGGTGAAATAGTTGGTATTATCGGCCACACAGGCTCAGGTAAAAGCACGCTTATTTCACACTTTAACGGCTTACTTAAGCCTACAAAGGGCACTGTGCTTGTAGACGGCACTGATATATGGTCAAGCAAAGAAGCCCTTCGTAATTCAAGATTTAAGGTAGGTCTTTGCTTCCAGTATCCTGAGTATCAGCTTTTTGAGGATACTGTATTCAAAGATATTGCATTTGGTCCTAAAAATATGAAACTCCCCTCTGACGAAATCAAGAGAAGAGTACTTGAAGCATCAAAGCTTGCAGGTGTTAAGCCCGAGATGCTGGAAAAATCCCCATTTGACCTTTCAGGCGGCGAAAAAAGAAGAGTTGCCATTGCAGGCATTATGGCAATGGAGCCTGAGGTGCTTGTATTTGATGAGCCCTCTGCAGGTCTTGACCCTAAGGGTCGCCGTGACCTTAACAATCTTATTAAAGCCTATCACAAAAAGACTGGCTCCACAGTTATTATTGTATCCCACAGCATGGAGGATATAGCAAAGCTTGTGGACAGAATTATTGTAGTTAATAAAGCGGCTATTGCTATGGATGGTACTGTAAGCGAAGTATTCAGCCGTAGTGAAGAGCTTAAAAGCATGGGCCTTAACGTGCCCGAAATCACAGAAGTTTTTGCCCGCCTTAAAGCAATGGGCTATGATGTACCACTTGATGTTTATACTGTTGAGTATGGTGCAGACAGACTTCGTGAACTCCTTGGCAAGGGGGTGGGCAAATGATTAAAGATATAACCTTTGGTCAGTACTACCCCGGCAAATCCCTGCTTCACAGAATGGACCCCCGAATGAAGCTGGTGCTTACATTCTTTTTAATTGTAGTACTTTTTGTAAGCAAAAATTTCTTTGCCCTCTGCCTTGTATCACTTATTACACTTATTGCTTCTCTTTTATCATCAGTACCACAAAAGATGATGTTAAAGAGCATTAAGCCTGTTCTTATTATTTTACTTTTCACAGCCGCCCTCAATATCTTTTACACAAAGGGTGGTGCTACATACCTTGAGTGGGGAAAACTTGTAATTACTGAGAAAGGCGTAAACACTGCCATTTTTACAATTATAAGAATTGTTACCCTTGTTGTATTAAGCTCACTGCTTACTTATACAACAACACCTACAATGCTTACAGATGGTCTTGAAAGGCTTCTCTCCCCTCTTAAAATCCTTCATATCAAGGTAGATACCCTTGCTATGATGATGACCCTTGCATTAAGATTTATTCCCACACTTATTGAAGAGATTGAAAGAATTATGAACGCCCAGAAGGCAAGAGGTGCAGACCTTGAAACAGGTAACCTTATAGAGCGTGCAAAGGCTCTTATACCTATTTTTGTACCCCTTATGGTTTCCTCTTTCAGAAGGGCTTATGAATTAGCTTTTGCTATGACCTGCCGCTGCTATACCGGTGGTGATGGCAGAACAAGAATGAAACAGATGAAGCTTTCCTTACGTGATTTCATTTGTCTGTTTGTATGCCTTGCAGTGCTTGCAGGTGTAATTTTACTCAACATTAAGTTTGGTTCAATTTTTGAGGTTTGATTTATGCGAAATCTGCTAATCACAATACAGTTTGATGGCACTGCCTACCATGGCTGGCAGGTGCAGGAGAATGCTGTTACAGTACAGCAAACCCTTCAGGACGCTTTGGAGAAAATCTGCGGCAGTCGTGATAATATAGTAGGCTGCTCCCGTACAGACTCAGGTGTTCACGCAAATATGTATTGCTGTAATATGCGCACAGAAGCAAAAACAGAGTGCAGCAAAATTGTATCTGCTCTTAATGCTTTGTTACCTGATGATATAGCTGCCCTTGACTGCAAAAAGGTGGACTATGATTTTCACTCAAGATACGACTGTAAATCAAAGGAGTACGTTTATCAGATATGGAACTCTGCAAACAAAAATCCTTTTTTACAGAAATATGCTTTACAATATAAATATCCTCTTGATGAAAAAATGCTTGACGCTCAGGCAAAGCAGTATATAGGCACCTACGATTACAAGGCATTCTGCTCTGCAGGAAGCAGTGTGGAATCTACTGTAAGAACAGTAAAAAACGCCTGTGTTGAAAGAAACGGCGACCTTGTTACCTTCCGTGTGGAAGCAGATGGATTTTTATACAATATGGTAAGAATTATGGTGGGTACTCTTCTTGATATTTCATCAGGAAAAATTGAGAAGGATACCATTCCTGAAATAATAGCCTCCTGTGACAGAAACAGAGCTGGTATTACAGCCAAACCGCATGGGCTTTTCCTTAACAAAATTAACTATTGAGGTGTAATCCGTGGCAAATAACAAAAACCAGATGGTTAACTTTCAGAAAGAGAAAAAGAAAGCAACCACAAAAAAGGTAGTACGGGCTTTCCGCATACCTATTGCAATACTCATTGTAATTGCAATATGCCTTATAGCATTCCTTGCAAAGGGCGAAACGGGAAGGTCTAACTTTACAGATAGCTTTAAGGCAATACCTGCCACTCTTGGCGAAAATCCCGGCTATCCATATAGTGGCAGTGACCTTTCACTGCAAAAGCTGATGGCAGTTGGTGATAAGCCTATGCTCATAAGTGAAAGCAGCGTAAGAGTGCTTTCGCAGGACGCTGCAGAGCTTCAGGAGATATACCCTGACTGGGCGGATACAAGAGCATACTCACAAAACGGCAGAGCTGTGCTTTACAGCAACACCTCAAACAAAGCTTTTTTAATCAGCCGTACAGGTGTTCTGGCTAAGTTTAATGAGGATGATATTATTACTACTGCAACAGTTGCAAATAATGGTGGCGTAGCCCTTTCTGTTGCTGCATCAAAAGTGCAGAGTGTAGTAAAAGTTTATTCAGACACACAAAAAGAATTATTCCGATGGAATTGCTCAAAGGATTATGTTTCTTCCCTTTCTCTTTCGCCAAATGGCAAAAAGCTTGTGGTTTCAGCCCTTGGTGTAAGCAATGCCGAAATATACTCCAGAGTGCTTCTCTTTGATACAAGAAAAACTGATGCTGTATTTGAAGCAAAACTGCCCGGCACAACAGTGCTTAAGGTTGTGTACGCATCAAACAACAGGTTTGTTGCAATCGGTGATAACCGCACAGTTGTATTTGACAAAAAAGGCAACAAAATAGGTGAGAAAGAATATGATGCCAATGCCCTCTTTGCAGTAGACTCAGACAACAACGGCAACACCCTTGTATGTTACAACGAATTAGGCGGCACAAAAATAAATGTTGTTACAATCACTTCAAGCGGAAAAATCAAAGAATTTGAGCTTGAATATGCTCCTTCAGCAATTGATATGAAGGGCAATCAGATTGCAGCAGCACTTGATAATACAGTTACAGTTTACTCCACCACAGGTAAGGAAAAGAATAAATACGAGTGTGCTAATAACGTAAGCACAGTGCTTATTACAAGCACAGGCATTTTCACTCTTGAGAGTGGTACGGTATGTAAATATTGAGGGGGTATTGAATGAACAACTCAGCTCTTTCAGAATACTTACCCATAATATTGGATATTATAATCGTTGCTATTCCCCTATCTTACATATTGATTGGCAGAAAGAAAGGATTTGCAAGAATTATTATCCCACTTGCTGTAACGATTATTTTTATGGCAGCAGGCTCAGCTTATGCCCCTGTAATTGCAGAAAGAACAAATGATGCAGTTATACATAAGCAGCTTACTCAGTCAATTGAAAATAAAATAAACAGCTCCATTGATAATGGGCTTGAAACAATAGAAGACTCCCTGCCCGCCTATATAGCAGATGGTGCACAGAGCCTTGGCTACGAAAGAAATGCTCTTATCTCTCAGCTTAAAACTGACGAGGCAAGCGAAAGCATAGCCCTTTATGCAGAAAAGATACTTATTATTCCCCTGCTTACTGCTATTGTTTACTTCGCAATGTACGCAATTTCAAAAATAATAGGCAGGTTACTTGTAAAGCCGGCAGATTTAATTGCCAGGCTGCCTGGCATAAGAGCCTGCAACAATATATTAGGCGCTGTGGCAGGCGCCATTCAGGGCGTATTACTCACCCTGATTATACTTATAATTCTTTCTGTAATTTTAGCCTTTGCAGATAATACATCCCTTGCAAAAGCAATTTCAGAAACCCACGTATTAAATTATCTTTTAGATAAAGTACAAATGTTATTTTAACGGAGGATTTGACTTATGAAAGAAACAATCAAAGATTTATTTTCAAACTGGAAAACTGTGCCTAACCTTCTCTCATTCCTGAGAATTGTTATGGTACCCATCTTTGCAGTTTTATATGTAAAGGGTATGTATGGCTGGGCAGTGCTTGTGCTTGCACTTTCAGGTATCAGTGACTTCCTTGATGGTAAAATTGCCCGCAGATTTAATCAGATAAGCTCACTCGGCAAAATTCTTGACCCCCTTGCAGATAAAGCTACACAGATTACAATTGCCATTCTCTTCTTCTGGACCTTCACAAAGGCAAATCAGCCTATCGTAAAGGCAGCAGGCTGGATTTTCCTTGTATTCCTTGTAAAGGAAGCTGTAATGGTTATCGGATCAGTAATTATGATTATTATCGGCCTTCGCCCCGGTGCAGCTGAAATGCCCGGTAAAATTGCAACATTCGCATTCTATTTCATAATGGTTGCAATTGTTGCATTTGGTCCCGAAATCGGTATTATTGCACCGATTATCCCCGGCTGGCTTATGCTTGCCCTTGTTATAATAAGTGCTGTACTTACAATTGTTGCTTTCTGTGGCTATATCCCCGGTGTTATAGAGCAGCTTAAAGCAAAAAAAGCAGGTAACCTTGAAGAGGTTATCGCCGCACAGCAGAATAACGGTATGAGAAAGAAGACAAAATAATGAAACAGGTTTTATGTTCACGTTGTAAGGAACGCCCTGCAATGTTCTTTATGACTAAAGTTGAAGGCGAAAAGACCACTCAGGAGGGTCTTTGCATCAAATGTGCTATGGACCTTAATATCGGCCCTATAAAGCAGATTATACAGTCCATGGGTATATCTGAGGATGAATTTGACGAGGTTAGTGAGCAGTTTAACGAAATGTTTGAAAACGGCTCATTTGAGCCAGGTGGAGCAGGCACTATGCCATTTATGCAGAATTTCAGTGCAATGATGAGTGGCGAAGCTATGGACAACGCTGAAAAAGGCAGTGAAGCTCCCTCTGACGAAAAGAAGAAAAAGAGATTTGGCAAAAAGGGTCAGGAGCAGCCTAAGGATAAAAAGAGAAAGTATCTTGATCAGTTTTGTACTAATCTTACCGAAAAGGCAAGAAACAATAAAATTGACCGTATTATAGGCAGAGATAATGAGATTTACAGGTCTATTCAGATTCTTTGCAGAAGGTCAAAAAATAACCCCTGCCTTATAGGTGAGCCCGGTGTAGGTAAAACCGCTATTGCAGAGGGTCTTGCCCTTCGCATTGCAAGCGGTGATGTACCTGCAAAGCTTAAAGAGAAAGAAATACACATGCTTGATATAGCTGCCCTTGTAGCAGGCACTCAGTTCAGAGGTCAGTTTGAGAGCAGAATTAAGGGCCTTATAGAAGAAGTTAAGGCTGAAGGCAACATTATCCTCTTTATTGACGAGGTTCATCAGCTTGTAGGTGCAGGCGAAAGCGAAGGCTCAATGAATGCTGCAAATATTCTTAAGCCCTCCCTTTCAAGAGGTGAAATTCAGATTATTGGTGCAACAACCTTTACTGAATACAGAAAGTATATTGAAAAGGATGCCGCACTTGAAAGAAGACTTCAGCCCGTTAAGGTTGAGGAGCCTTCAATAGCCGAAACTGTTGAAATGCTTACAGGTGTTAAGAATTACTATGAGGATTTCCACAGAGTAAGAGTAAATGACAGCCTTATTGAAAGAGCTGTAAACCTTAGTGAAAGGTATATTAACGACCGTTTCCTTCCCGATAAAGCTATTGACTTGCTTGATGAGGCTTGCACCTGTGCAAACCTGAGAAACCCCGATATAAGCAGATATGAGGCTGCAATTAAGGAGCTTCAGGACCTTGAGGCTGAAGAAGCTGAGCTTATGGAAGGCAATGAGGACGGCGAAGCTGATTATGAAGAAATTGCAAAGGTTAAGTCCGAAATTCTTCAGAAGCAGAATGAAGTAAAAGAGCTTGAAGAAAAGGCTAATGATAATTTAGTAACTGAGGAAGACCTTGCAAGAGTTATTCAGCTCTGGACAGGTATACCTGCAAATAAGGTAATTGAAAGTGACCTTCGCAAGCTTAAAGCTCTTGAAAGCAACATCAAGGCAAACCTTATAGGTCAGGATGAGGCAGTTGAGCTTGTATCAGCTGCAATCCGCAGGGGCAGAATTCAGATTAACCCCCGCAGAAGACCTTCATCATTTATATTTGTAGGTCCTACAGGTGTAGGTAAAACTGAGCTTGTTAAATTACTTGCAAAAGAGCTTTTTGATACACCTGAAACACTTATAAGGCTTGATATGAGTGAGTTTATGGAGAAGCACTCCGTTTCCCGTATCATAGGCTCACCTCCCGGCTATGTAGGCTATGATGAGGCGGGTCAGCTTACCGAAAAGGTACGCCGTAAGCCTTACTCCGTAGTTCTTTTTGATGAAATTGAAAAGGCACATCCCGATGTAATGAATATCCTTCTTCAGATACTTGATGAGGGCAAAATTACAGATGCTCAGGGCAGAACCGTAAGCTTTGAAAATACCATTATCATTATGACATCAAATGCAGGCTCCAACCGTGCAGGCGGTGCTCTTGGTTTTGGTAAATCAAAGAATGAGGCTTCCAAAGAGCGTGCTATGAAGGGTCTTTCAGAATTTTTAAGACCTGAGTTTATAGGCAGAGTTGATGAGGTTATAGTATTTAATGACCTTACTAAAGAGGATTACACAAAGATTGCTGCTCTGCTGCTTAATGAGCTTGTTAAGCCCCTTGAGGATAAGGGCATTAAGCTCACATGGGACGATGCCGCTACAGAAACTATTGCTGAGCTTTCAGCTGACGGCACAAGAGGTGCAAGAGACCTTCGCTCCTGCATCAGGCGTAATGTTGAGGATGCAATCACCTCAAAGATGGTTGACTCCCTTGATAAGCCTATCAAAAAGGTTAGTGTTACTGCTGAAGACGGCAAAATTATATGCAATTTCAAATAAAGCAGGAGGATATATAAATGGCACATTTCAGATTTGCGGCTTTTGCAGATGAAGCTTCTGGTCAGATTGCTGAGCAGATAGTTGAGTGCAAAAAGAATGGCATTGAATTTATTGAGCTTCGTAACTGCGATGGTAAAAATGTTTCCAACCTTACAGTAGAGGAAGCAAAGGACCTTAAAAAGAGACTTGATGAGGGTGGAATGAAGGTTTCATCCATCGGCTCACACTATGGTAAGATTGAAATTACAGACGATTTTGAGCCTCACTTTGAAGCATTTAAGAATACCGTTGAGGTAGCAAAAATACTTGAGGCAAAATACATCAGAATTTTCTCCTTCTACTTCCTTAAAGGTGAAAGCCATGAGGAATATAAAGAAGAGGTTTTCAGGCGTGTAGGCGCTATGGCAGACTATGCTAAGGAGCAGGGTGTGCTCTGCTGCCATGAAAACGAAAGAGGTATATACGGTGATACTCCCGAAAGAGCAATGGAAATTATGGAGTATTTTGGTGACAGACTTGGTGTAATTTTTGACCCTGCCAACTACCTTATTAACCCTAACCGCACATTCCCCGCTTTTGAGAAATTCTGCGATAAAATTACATATATGCACATCAAAGACGCCCTCTATGGCACAGAAACAATTGTGCCTGCAGGTGAAGGCGATGGCGAAATTGAAAAAATGCTTAAAATGCTTGATAAGAGAAACTGCGAAATCATTCTCTCTGTTGAGCCTCATTTAAGAGTTTTTGATGGTATTAAAGACCTTGAGGTTGACGATAAGCTTGCACTCAAGATGAACGAAAAATATACCTACCCTGATAATAAGGCTTCCTTTGCTGCTGCCTGCTCAGCTATACATAAATTAGTTGAGGAGAAGGTACAGCCTGTAAAGCTTGGCATTATAGGTGTAGGTAATATGGGCTCTGCTCATATTAAAAATCAGGTTGCAGGTAAGCACAGCGAAATAAGAGTAGTTGCCTGCGCAGATTTAATCCCTGAAAGAAACGAAAAAATGAAGGAGCTTATTCCTTCAATCAAAACCTTTGACAGTGCTGAGGCACTTATTGACAGCGGTGAGGTTGATGCTGTAATTATTGCTACTCCTCATTACTTCCACCCCACTATTGCTCAGTATGCCTTCTCAAAGGGCATTCACGTGCTCAGCGAAAAGCCTGCAGGTGTTTTCACTAAGGCAGTAAGAGAAATGAATGAGGCAGCTGCAAAAACTGACCTTGTTTTTGGTATGATGTTTAACCAGCGTACAAACTGTGTTTACAGAAAGCTCCGTGAAATCGTAAAGAGCGGTGAGCTTGGCGAAATAAAGAGAGTAAACTGGATTATCACAGACTGGTACCGCACTCAGAGCTATTATAACTCAGGCGGATGGCGTGCAACATGGGCAGGTGAAGGCGGTGGCGTACTTCTTAATCAGTGCCCACATAACCTTGACCTCTGGCAGTGGATTTGCGGTATGCCCAATAAGATAAGAGCATTTTGTCATGAGGGCAAATGGCACGATATTGAGGTTGAGGATGATGTAACAATTTATGCTGAATACCCCAATGGTGCTACCGGCGTATTTATTACTACCACAGGCGACTGCCCCGGCACAAACAGGCTTGAAATCACCCTTGATGGCGGCAAGCTTATCTGTGATGGCGATTCACTTAAGCTTTACAGACTTAAAGGCTTAACAAGTGACCACCTTAAAAACTGTGAGGAAGGCTTTGCAAGGCTTGATGGCGAATGGGAGGACGTTGAAACCGACGGCAGAAACATTCAGCACCCAGAGGTTGTTACAAAATTTGCTGCAGCTATTCTCAGAGGTGAGCCTCTTGTAGCAGGCGGTGAGGAAGGCATAAATGGTCTTACAATCTCAAATGCTGCTCACCTTTCATCATGGCTTAATAAAGAAATAACCCTTCCACTTGATGAGGACCTTTTCTATGCTGAGCTTCAGAAAAAGATTGCCTCAGGTAAGGCAGAGAAGGAAAATGTTACATCAAGTGTTCAGGGAGATATGTCCGGCACATATTGATTAAGTCAGGTGATAAAATGAAAGTTGCAATTGTAGGTTGCGGTAATGTTTCTAAAAACCATTTTGCCGCAATTGAAAATATTCCCAGTGTTCAGATAGTTGCTACTGTTGATATCATAGCAGAAAGAGCACAGGAAAAAGCCGAAAAATATGGTGCAAAAGCATATACAGATTTTGACGAAATGCTTATGGCAGAAAAGCCTGAATGCGTTCACATAGCTACTCCCCACTATCTGCATACCGAAATGGCTATAAAAGCTCTTGAAAGCGGCGCTCACGTATTTGTTGAAAAGCCCTGCTCAACCTCAGTCGAAGAGGCTGACAAGCTTATAGATGCTATGAACAGAACGGGCAGGCAGGTAGGTGTCTGCTTCCAGAACAGATATAACAGCTCCACAATCACTATGAAAAAGCTGATAGATGTAGAGCTTATAGGTAAAATGGTTGCTTTACGTGCTTTTGTTACGTGGAACAGAAATGCTGATTACTACAATGATGACTGGCACGGTAAAAAGGATAAAGAGTGTGGTGGCGTGCTTATAAACCAGGCTATTCACACAGTTGACCTTTTGCAGTATTTCGGTGGCGGATGTGATAGTGTAACAGCTCACGTTTTCAATGACCATCTTAAAGGTGTAATTGAGGTTGAAGATACGGCAACAGCAAGGCTTCAGCTTAAAAATGGAGTACCTGCCATACTGTATGCAACTACTGCTTACACTGCTGATGCAGATGTATTTATAGAAGCCATAATGGAAAAAGGCACATTCCGTTTAGAGGGAGAGAGACTGCTCAGAATAAATCCAAACGGCTTTACTGAGGTGCTTTGTGAAAAGAGCGACAATAAATTTACAGGCAAAAGCTATTGGGGTCACGGTCACCCTGCTATTATCAGAGATTTTTATGATTGCATAAATACAAACCGTAAATTTACAATTGATGCAGCAGAGGGCAGCAAGGCTCCAAAAATTGTAGCAGCCTGCTATGAATCATCAGAAAAAAATATTGATATAGAGGTAAAATAATATGACACACGAAAACTTAAAAGACAGAGTAGCAGTTATTACAGGTGGCGGCGGTGTGCTTTGCGGTGGCTTTGCAAAGGTACTTGCAGAGCTTGGTTGTAAGGTTGCTGTGCTTGATTTAAGAGAAGAAGCTGCACAGGTTGTAGTAGACGAAATCAAGGCTGCAGGCGGCAAAGCAATGGCAGTAGGCTGTAATGTACTTGAGGCAGAGAGCCTTGAATGTGCAAGGCAGAAAATAAGAGCAGAGTTTGGCCCCTGCGATATCCTTATTAACGGTGCAGGCGGTAACAACCCTAAGGGCACAACCACAAAGGAAACCTACGAAGAGGGCGACCTTGAGAATGCAGTTGAAGGCGTAAAGACATTCTTTGACCTTGACCCCGCAGGCGTAAGCTTTGTATTTAACCTTAACATACTTGGCACATTACTTACCACACAGTGCTTTGCAAAGGATATGCTCGGCAGAGAAAACACAAGCATTCTTAATATCTCATCAATGAATGCCTTCTGCCCCCTTACAAAGATTCCTGCTTACTCAGCAGCTAAGGCAGGCGTAAGCAACTTTACACAGTGGCTTGCAGTTCACTTTGCAGATGCAGGCATCAGAGTAAATGCTATTGCTCCCGGCTTCTTTGCAACAAACCAGAACCACTCACTCCTTTTCAACGAGGATGGCTCTCTTACCCCCAGAAGCGAAAAGATTATCAGCCACACACCTATGAGAAGATTTGGTGTGCCTGAGGATTTAAGCGGCGCACTTGCATTCTTCTGTGACGAAACCTACTCAGCATTCATCACAGGCGTTGTACTCCCCATTGACGGTGGCTTCAGCGCATATTCAGGTGTTTAATAGATTTATAAGACAAAAATTAAGGGAAGCCAATCTGGCTTCCCTTTTTAATACCATAAAAGAAAAAGGCGGAGTACACTCCGCCTTTGGTTATTTGATTATAATTACTCAGCCTCTGTGTACTGAACTGCAAGTGAAGAAATTGTGCCATCAGCAAGCATTGCTTCGATTTCCTTATTGATCATATCAAGAAGCTCTGTGTTGCCCTTCTTAACTGCGATGCCGTACTCTTCAGCTTCAAAAGCTGTTGCATCCTCAACAATTACAAGACCTGCGTTATCAGCTACATACTTCTGAGCGGTAGCAGAGTCAATAACTACTACGTCGCACTTGCCGTTTACAAGCTCAAGAACGCACTCTGTGCCCTTCTTGAATGCTGTAAATTCAAAGCCAAGACCTTCAACAACTGTCTGACCTGTGTAGCCCTGTACAACAGCAATCTTCTTGTCAGCCATATCCTGAGCTGTCTTAATGTCGCTGCCTTCCTTAACTATCATAACCTGTGTTGCGGTGTAGTAAGGAATTGAGAAATCAACTTCCTTCATTCTATCCTCAGTAATTGTCATACCTGCGATACAAGCATCAAGCTGACCATTCTGAAGTGCAACAAGAAGTGAGTCAAATTCAATATTGTTGATAACTGCTGTTTTGCCGTTGTTTTCAGCAATCTTTACAGCGATAGCCATATCAATACCATCATACTGCTGTGTGCCGTCTGCTGATGAAACAACACCGTTTGCTACAACTGACTCAAAGGGTGGGAATTCAGCATTTGTACCGAATACGATAACGTTTTCATCCTTGCTGCTGCCGCAAGCTGAGAACATACATGCTACACAGCAAAGAGCAAGTACAACTGCTAATACTCTTGTAAACTTTTTCATAATTTTAACCTCCGTTATATTTCAGCCCATAGGCTTAATTAACATAAATTATAACACTTTGCTCAGGAAATTCTGAGTTCTTTCATTCTGTGGGTTAAGCAGCACCTCTGCAGGTGTGCCGCTCTCCATTACAACGCCCTGGTCTATAAATAATACTCTTGAAGCAACCTCACGGGCAAAGCCCATTTCGTGGGTAACAATTACCATTGTCATACCTGAATCGGCAAGCTCCTTCATAACATCAAGCACCTCGCCTACCATCTCGGGGTCAAGGGCTGAGGTAGGCTCATCAAAAAGCATTACCTCAGGGTTCATTGCAAGGGCACGTGCTATTGCAACTCTCTGCTTCTGACCGCCTGAAAGGGAGTTGGGGTAAGCTTCTGCCTTATCCGCAAGACCTACTCTTTCAAGCAGCTCCATAGCTTTTTTATCGGCATCTGCCTGTGACATTATTTTAAGAGTAACAGGGGCAAGTGTAATATTCTTTTTAACAGTAAGATGAGGGAAAAGATTAAACTGCTGGAAAACCATACCCATCTTCTGACGGATTGCATTTATATCTGATTTTGGTCCGTTAATAAGCTCACCATCAAGGAATATTTCACCATCAGTTGGCTCCTCAAGCCTGTTAAGGCACCTGAGGAATGTACTTTTACCTGAGCCGGAAGGGCCGATAACAGCAACAACCTCACCGGGTGAGATATGCTCATCTATACCGTTTAATACTTTCTTTTCGCCAAAGGATTTTTTAAGACCAACTACTTTTATCATACTTATGCCTCCTTATCTTATATCGGACTTGCGAAGGGCTTTTTCAACCTTGCCAAGACCGATGTTGAGAATTTTAATGAGAACATAGTAGATAATTGCTGTTGAAATAAGTGGCATAAAGGCAATGAATGTGGCGCTCTTTATGAAGTCGCCCGCCTTCTGTATATCCATAAGGCCAACATAACCTACAATTGCGGTTTCTTTAATAAGAACAATAAACTCATTGATAAGTGTGGGGAAGATATTTTTGATTGCCTGAGGCAATACAATTTTCATCATAGTCTGAGCTGAGCTTAAGCCGAGGCTTCTGCCTGCTTCAGTCTGGCCCTTATCAATAGAGAGAATGCCTGCACGGAATATTTCAGATACATAAGCACCTGAGTTGATGCCGAAAGCGATTGCCGCAATAATCCACTTTGGCCAATGCACAGTGGCAAAAATTACAAAGTAGATAATCATAAGCTGGGTAACTGAGGGTGTACCTCTTATGACATCTGTGTAAACTTTACCGATTGCTCTCAGGATTTTTGACTTTGAAAGATTGCAAAGAGCAATCAGAAAGCCGATTACTACGCCAAGTAAAAGGGCAAGCAGAGAAACTCTGATGGTTACTCCAAGACCTTTAACCAGCATCATATACCTGTCATCCTGAATGAAGCAACGCTCAAACTGGCTCTGGATTGTTTCAAACCATTCCACAGCATAACCTCCAAAATTCAAACTTAGAAATTTATTTTACTATAAAGAGCAAAATAAATCAATATTTAATCAAACATAAATTCCTGTGGCATAGGGGCATCAAAGGTCATTTCCTCCCCTGTTACAGGGTGTGTAAGCCATATTTTATGGCAGTGAAGAAGCTGATGACCAAACTCCGGCATAAAATCGCCATAGTATTTATCCCCTGCAAGAGGATGCCCGATATAGCTCATGTGTACCCTTATCTGATGGGTCCTGCCAGTTTCAAGGTTAAGCCTGATTACTGAGCTTTCCTTTCGCCTTTCAATAACCTGCCAATGGGTTATTGCCTCTTCTTCACCAAGCTCATAGGAGCAGGCTCTGAGGGTTTTCATAGGGTCAGGGCGGTAAATAGGCACATCAACTGTGCCTTCATTGTCGGGGTGACCCTTCACAACAGCGATATATTCTTTTTTTACCTTGCCTGAAAGCTTACCTGCTGCAAGGGGATTTATTGCACATACCACTAAACCTGATGTGCCTTTATCAAGCCTGCCTACTGCTCTGAAAACAGAGGTTTTGCCCTTCTCTGCAAGGTGGGCTGCCACTGAATTTGCAAGGGTATCGCCCTGATGATTATGGGATGGGTGCATTGCCATAAA
>JAKSQR010000070.1 GCA_024404065.1 Clostridia bacterium
TCTTTTCTTGGTGGTATTCTCTGGTATTTTACTGCGGGGTAACCTATTACCATACAGCTTACTACCTTGTGACCCTTAGGAAGCTTGAGCAGATTTTTAATCTTAGTGCTTACCTTTGCACACATACAGAAGAAACCGCTGTAAAGCACACCAAGGCCCATTGTTTCTGCCATAAGCTCCATATAGCTGCTTGCAAGGCTTGCATTCTGTGTATCTGTGCCGGATACTACTATTACAAGGGGAGCCTTCTTAAAGAAAAAGTCAGGGTCAATTTCAGCATTCTTAAGCACATCGCTGAAGCCTGAGCCTGCCTTTGTGCCAAGCTTAAAAATCTTAACACATTCCTTTTCAATTTCTGTCTGCTTGCTGCCGAGTATTGTGTAGGCAATTTTCTGGCTGTTACCGCCTGTGGGGCAGTATCTGCCTGCTTCAAGTATTTTTGCTATCTTTTCTTCCTCAACGGGCTGGTCTGTAAACTGCCTTATGGAGCGTCTTGACTTCATTGCATTAAGCAGATAGTCGCTGTCAATATCCGTAAGTGAAGCCATTTCACCATTGTCACAGTCATAGCCATTCATGGTGATTGCACCCTTAGGGCAAACTGCGTAGCAGTGACCGCATTCAATGCAGCCTTTTCTTGCTTCAGCCTTGCCGTTTTCAATAGTAATTGCAAAGGCGGGGCATTCCTTTACGCATAAACCACAGCCTATGCATTCTTCTTTATTTACATTTATTACTAAATCACTCATCTAAAATCTCCTATGTATATTTATGTGAAAATTATACATATTATTTTTTCGTTATGCAATAGTATTCTACCTATAAATAATTGATAATGCAGGATTTTTGTGCTATTATTTTGAAAAAAGGGCAGGTGAGTAAATGAATATTCTACATATGAAATATGCAGTAGAGGTTGCAGATGCAGGCTCAATAAACAAGGCAGCAGAGTTATTATATATTGCACAGCCAAACTTAAGCCGTTGTATTAAGTCACTTGAGGCAGAGCTTGGCATTGCTATTTTTGACCGCTCATCAAAGGGTATGGGTCTTACCCCTGAGGGTGAGGAATTTATCGGCTACGCCAAAAACATACTTTCACGTATTGATGATGTGGAAAAAATGTATAAAGAGGGCAAGCAGGCAAAGCAGAAATTCTCTATTTCTGTGCCAAGGTCAAGCTACATTTCTCACGCCTTTCAGAAGTTTGCTGAAAGTTTAGGCGAAGACCCTGTTGAAATTTTTTATAAGGAAACAAACTCCAGCCGTGCTATCAAGAATATTCTTACTGCCGATTATAAACTTGGCATTATAAGATATGCCATAAACTATGACCCCTACTTTAAGGCAAGCCTTGAGGAGAAAAACCTTGAGGGCGGAGTTATAGCAGAGTTTCACTATGTGCTTTTAACCCATAGGGATAGCGACCTTGCAAAAATGGAGACAGTACATTTCAGTGACCTTACTTCAAAAATTGAAATTGCTCACGCAGACCCCTATGTGCCTTCATTATCACTCTCGCAGGTGCGTAAGGAGGAGCTGCCCTCAGATATACCAAGAGTAATTTATGTTTTTGAGAGGGCAAGCCAGTATGAGGTGCTTTCCTCTAACCCTGATACCTTTATGTGGGTATCTCCCGTGCCTCAGGAAACTCTTGACCGCTATGGTCTTGTAATGATAGACTGCCCCGATAACACCAAGATTTATAAGGATGTTTTAATTCATCATAAAGATTACGTGCTTACAGACCTTGATAAGGCATTTATTACTGAGCTTAGTAATTCAAAGCGTCAGTGCTTATAATTCTATATAATGCAAAACACACCTCTCCGAAATGGAAAGGTGTGTATTTTTTTACAGATTAAGTACGGTAAGGCTGTCAAGAATGCTCTTTTCCATAGCCTCCATACCATATTTGTCAACATCAGCTTTGTTCTTATCTCCGTGAGTCATACAGCCCGCACCGTTTATGCAACCGCCAAGGCAAGCCATACCTTCTATAAAGTTAGCATCAAGCAGATTTTTGCTCTTTTTAAGTAAGGCAAGCTTACAAGCCTCTATGCCGTCACAAACCTGAGGCTTAAGTTCAAAGGTCTTGTCAAGCTCCTGCTCTTTGAGTGCCTGAGCAACTGCGTCTGAAAGACCGCCGCTTCTTGCAAAGATTCTGCCGTAGTAGGATGCATTATCAAGTACGTCTTCCTCAAGCTCTGAAAGCTCAATTTCACGGCTGTCAAACAGTGCCTGAAGCTCCTCAAAGGTAAGCACCACATCTACGTAGGGCTTAACCTCATCCTTCTGTACCTCAGCCTTCTTTGCAGTACATGGGCCAATGAAAATAACCTTTGAATTGGAGTCAGTTTTCTTAATATATCTTGCTGTTACACCCATAGGTGAAAGGTTGTGTGAGATATAAGGAATCATATCCTTCTGATGCTTATGAATAAACTCAACATAAGCAGGGCAGCAGGAGTTAGTAAGGAAGCCTTTTTCAACAAGCTCATTAGACTCAGCATAAGCAACCATATCTGCACCGAGGGCGGCTTCAATTACTGTGTGGAAGCCAAGCTTTTTAAGGCCTGTAATAGCCTGACCTAATGTGGCAAATGAAAACTGGCTGCTGATTGAGGGGGCAACCACTGCGTAAACCTTGTAGTTCTTTCCGTTTTCGCTTTCTTTAAGTATCTTAACTGCATCTGTGATAAATGACTTATCTGTAATAGCACCGAAGGGGCACTGATATACGCAGGCACCACAGCTTATACACTTATCGTAATTTATAAGTGCAGCTTTGTTTTCATCCATGCTGATTGCCTTTACCTTGCAGGCATTCTGGCAGGGGCGCTTACGCTTTACAATAGCGGTGAAGGGGCAAGCCTTTGCGCAGGCACCACATTCCTTACACTTTGATTTATCAATGTGTGAAACGTGATTTTCGTCAAATGAGATTGCACCAAAACGGCATACATCCTCACATCTGTTTGCAAGGCAGCCACGGCAGGCGTTTGTAACCTCATAACCACTTACGGGGCACTCATCACAGGCAATGTCAATTACCTGAATAACATTCTTATTATCCTTATTGCCACCCATAGCAAGCTTTACTCTTTCACCAAGTATTGCACGCTCCTTATAAACGCAGCAACGCATAGTGGGAGTGTTGCCGGGTATAAGTGTTTTGGGGATATCAAAAATATTATCGTAAAGGGTGCCTTCCCACTCAAGGCGGGAAACCTCACGAAGCACTTTGTATTTAAGATACTGAACCTTTGTGTCAAATTTACGCATATTTTTTCCTCATTAGAAATAACTTACTTTAATTCTTTTGCCCATCTGTCTGAGGCATTTTGAAAGCTCATCTACCAGATTCATCTTGATATTAAAGTTAATCGGCAGGTCAGGATTCTGATGGGCAGGGTTAATTGCTTTACCTACATAAAAGTTTATATCTGTAGCTTCTTCAAAAAGAAGTCGGCTTATTCTGCAGGCAGCATCTTTTTTGAAATTCCATGTTTCGTAATGCTGATTTTCACCAAGGTAATCCTTAGCGTATTCAAGCACACGGTTAATGGTGATAACACCCTCTGTTACAAGGTCTACACCCTCAATCTCTGCAATAGGGGGTATATCAGACTTTTCGTAATTAAGAGTAGGCTTAATTGGCTTGCCAAGATATTTAGCAGCAATAGATGATGTAGTGCCACCGCACACAATGTGCTTGCCTTCCTTTGAGAAGAAGAGGCTCATCATTCTGTCACCATCATCACGGTTATAGGGAGGACCGAAGAGGAGATTCATAGGCTCTCTCTTACGTACCTTTATAACGCAGGCTGTTGCATCGTCGCCGGGCTTTTCGCCATAGAGCTTAAAGCACTCATCAACAAGCATAGTGGATATTGTTTTAGCAGTATATCCACCTGCAGCAACAACCTCAAGGTAATCAATAATATCTGCTAATTTCCAGCCGAAATTATAAGCAAGACCAATACCTGCATGGGGGCAACCATCACTCATAGCAACAAAAATATCATCCTCCTGAATTCTGATAGAGGAGCGGAAAATCTTTTTGCCGCCAATGTTCATTTCTGTTTTATCATATTCGTAGTTTTTGCCATCTCTGAGCATAACAACCTGAGGGTTATCATACTGTATAAGCTCCACAAATTCATTATTTTTAATTTCCATAATAGTGAATGTGGAGTAGGCAACACCACGCACTGAGCAAACGGGCAGGGTAGCAGCAATAGTTTCTACGCAGTCCTCAAGGCTTAAGCCCTCAGCCATCATAGTGGAGATAATCTTTGATGTGAGGGTGGAAAGAATGCTTGCCTTTACACCGCTGCCAAGACCATCTGCCAGCACTACCACCGTTGAGTTTTCGTTTTGCTCAACTATATCTACATGGTCACCACAAAGCTGCTCACCATAGTGGTTTACGCTTTTGTAACCAATTTCAGCACATAAATCATTCATTGGTTATGCTCTCCTTAAGCTTAGCAAGTGCAATTTTGGTTTCTGCTGCTGTTTCGCCTAAAAGTGAGGCAATTTCCTGAACGATGCGCATCTGCTTATCAACAACCTTATCTGCAATTTCTACAGTCTGGCGGCTGATATTTTCTTTCTTATCACGCTCTGTCTGCTCATCAGTAACATCACGCATAATGCAAAGTATGATGTGATACTCTGTATCGTATACAATAGTCTGCTCAACATACTTTTTGTACTCTGCAAGGTAAACCTTCTGGTCGTTTATGCTGTTGCCTGTGTTTTTAACCTGAAGGAATGGCTGTGGGTCAAGTATTCTTACAACCTGCTCGCCAAGTACATCTGATGCATATCTGATATTCATAATCTTACGGGCAGCATTATTAACCTGCTGTACCTCAAGATTTTCGTTAAGCACGATAATTCCGTTAGGAGTATTATTGACAATATTGAATGAGAAGCTCTCTGCCTTATCCTTAAGGAAGGGGAGACACATGGAGATTTCAGCCTTGCCCTGATATACTGCAATAGCCTTTTCACGGCAGGTGTTATAGCCACAGCAACCGCAGTTAAGCTCATCAGATGGCTTGAATTTACCCATCTCACGAAGTATTGTCATTATTTCATAGTCATCAGGCATTTTTCTGCCTGGGTCAATCATAGCAAAGGATTTCTTCATTGAGATAGAGTCAGGCTGTGTAACATCAAAATCCTTGCCTCCTGCATAGTTAGCAACCGCCATATAATCCTTTAATGGGCTGTGCTTTTCCATTACAGGGCCGTTAATACAGCTGCCTACGCAGGCGGACATCTCAATAAAGCAATTATGAACTTTACCCTCTTCAATTTCTTTAAGGGCTTTAATACAATTCTCTACACCGTCAATTGCAATGTATGAGTAGCCGGGCATATCTAATGCCATAGTCTTTAATACACCGCCTGTGGTGGGGAAGAAACGTGCCTTTGTGTTTTCGTCAGAATCCATCTCTTTTATAAGCTGAATATTCTCTGCCTCAAACCATTCTGTAAGCTCCTCATAAGTGAGTACAGCATCAACAATATCACCATACATCTCTGCTTCGTTTTTCTTTGAAACGCAGGGACCAATAAATACTGTTTTAGCTTCAGGATTTCTGCGCTTTATATCCTTACAATGTGCAAGCATAGGTGAATCTACATCTGCAAGGTAAGGAATTTCGCTGGGGAAATACTTCTGAACAAGCAGGTTTACTGAGTGACAGCAGGTTGAGATAATAATATCCTTATTATCTTCCTTTATCATTCTTTCGTACTCAGTTTTAACCATTGTAGCGCCAATGGCAGTTTCCTCAACATCAGCAAAGCCAAGCTTTTTAAGTGCATTTGTCATAGATGCAATACCTATGCCGTCATAGTTTGCAATAAATGAAGGTGCAAGGCTTACAATAACAGGGTCGCCTGTCTGAAGAAGCACCTTAACCTTTTCAACCTCGCTTACAATCTGCTTTGCATTCTGTGGGCATACTACAAAGCACTGACCACAAAGAATACACTCATTTTCTACAATATGTGCCTGGTTGCCTGAAAATCTTATGGATTTAATAGGGCAATGGCGGATACACTTATAGCAGTTTTTACAGTTTGATTTTTTAAGAGTCATACAGCCGGGCATATCAGTTGCCCTCCTTTACAAGCTTCAGGATTTTATCATTATAAAATTCTTTGAAGGTTTCGGGTGTGATACCTGTATAGGTAACATCATTTACTATGATAGTAACACCCTCACGGTTACACTGACCTGTGCAGAAACTGCCTGAGAGGATTATGTAATCCTCAAGCTTCTGCTCCTCAATGTAACCCTGTATCATTTCAACTATTTCCTGTGAGCCTTTAAGGTGACAGGAGCTGCCTATACAAATCTGAACAAAAACACAATCCATAACTTATACCTTTGCAAGAATTTCCTTTTCAAAAAATTCGTCAACTGTTTCAGGGCTTACTGAAAAGAAATTATCATCAACTGTAACGCATACACCCTGCTGACATTTGCCCATGCAGAATGTACCACCAAGATTAACTTTTTCATTAAGGTCATTTTCAGCAATTTTATACTGAAGCTGCTCAACAACCTTGCGTGAGCCTTTAAGATGGCAGGAACTGCCGATACAAACTGTTACATTCATTGAGATAACCTCCGATTATTCGTAATCAACTACATCTGCCCAGGAAAGAAGGAACTCTCTCTCCTTAGCATTGCCCTTTACAGACTGGGATGCAGCAACAATTGGCATCCATTTCTGTACATACTCCTTTTTAGTATTACTTTTTTTACAAAATATGTCAAGATATTTTTCTGCACCGTCCATATCTCCGTTAAGCCAGAAGAGGAGGTAAGTACGTGCAACATCGGCAGATGCATTGCCCTGAGTAGCGTGTGACCAGTCAATGATGTATGCCTTGCCTTTGCTTGATATGATTACGTTTGAGGGGTTAAAGTCACCGTGGCAAAGCTTGTTATGCTTAGGCATACCCTCAAGCCTTGTGTGTAAATCATACCTTGTGTTAGCATCTAAATCTGCCTCAGAAATTTTTCTGTTCATTTTATCCTTAAGCTTGGTAAGAAGAGGATTTGTCTTGGACTGAACCTCTATCTGAAGGTCAACAAGCATCTCAATATATTTCTCTTTATTGTCAGGGTCCTCTTCCATAAGCTGTGCAAGAGTTTTGCCCTTGATGTATTCTGAGATGATTGCCCACTTGCCGTCAATGGTAGTTACACCAATGATTTTAGGCACATTAAGGCCTGTCTCTTCTACTCTTGCGTGGTTGAGTGCCTCGTTGAGGACATCTGATTTTGAATAATCATCATTAAAAACTTTAATACAGTTTTTGCCGTCACGGTAAACAGTTTTTGTGTTTCTTACGGCTATTACTCTGTCAAGATTCATGTTTAATCCTCCTTAATTCTTCTTTTTACCATTGCGGGCTCTTACATAAGCCTGCTTTGTTTTATCTGCATCATTGCTTCTCAGGCGGCTTTCAGCTGAGGGCATTTCGGGCTCCTCAAAGTGTTTGTTGCCATAGTAAGCGTTAAGGTACATCTGCTTGATTTCGCTCATAAGAGGATATCTGGGGTTAGCACCTGTGCACT
>JAKSQR010000071.1 GCA_024404065.1 Clostridia bacterium
TAAAATTTATCAAGCCATTTTGCTATACCATCACAGCTGTCCATATACCAGCCGTAGTAATGGTTGTAGCCGATAATATCTGTGATGTTGTTAAGTGATGAGTCAACGGGCAGCATTGTGAGCTGAGCCATGGTGGTATACCTTGTGGAGTCAGTAGCCTTTGCTATATCGTTAAGCTCACGAAGGCAGCTTTCAAGCTTAGAATTGTTGCCGCCTATTGTAATTTCGTTTGCGATGCCCCAGCAGTAAATTGATGGGTGATTGTAGTTTTGCTTAATCAGCTCAAGAAGCTGCATTTTAGCATTCTGGTGCTTCTTTGCAGAGAATCTTGAAATCATTGGGATTTCAGCCCATACAAGTATGCCCTTTTCGTCGCACAGGTCATAAAAATATCTGTCCTGCTGATAGTGGGCAAGTCTTAAAGCGTTACAGCCTGTTTCATATATAATTTCAATATCCTCTTCATGCTCTTTGGGTGTAAGGGCGTTACCCATATCCTCTCTGTCCTGATGGCGGCAAAGACCCTTGAGCTTAATATGCTCACCATTAAGGAATGCGCCCTTCTGAGGGTCAATGGTAAAAGTCCTGAAGCCTGTTTTAACATCAAGATTATCGGATACTGTACCGTCAGCGAGTATAATCTCTGCCCTCAATGTGTAAAGGTAAGGATTCTTTCTGCCGTTCCAAAGGATAGGCTTACCAACCTTCATATAGGTTGTATCGTTATTTATATTGCTCTCAGCCTTGCAGAATTCCTTGCCCTCTTTATCAAGAAGGGTGTACACAATTTTTGCACCATCTGCAGGGTTATCTATAAAGCTCTTAATGCCAAGGTACCACTCGTTGCCATCATTAAATGGTGTAACATAAAGACCATCTGATGAGTAATCTCTTGATGAGAAACGGCAGTCACCTGTAACAATAAGGTTTACATTTCTGTAAATGCCACCATAGAATGTAAAGTCTGCAACGGCAGGGTAAACATCTGCAATATTGGAGTTATCTACCTCAGCGGTAATTGTGCAGCCAAGGCGTGCATAGGGGGTAATATCAAAGCGGAAGTGTGAGTAGCCGCCTCTGTGCATACCAAGCTTATCGCCATCTACACTTACCTCACATACAGAGTTTGCACCCTCAAATTCAAGTATAACCTTGCCCTCTTTAATAGGCTGAACGTTGCGCTGATATGTGCATTTGCATCTGTCGTAGGTTATACCATCATTTTCACCCTGACCGTCTCTATTATTCCATGTGTGGGGAAGGGTAACCTTAGTTGAAAATTCATCCTTGGTAAATACCCAGTTGTCATTGATGTTTATAATTTCTCTCATAAAATCACCTTAGTAAATATGGGCGATGGTTAGTCGCCCATAAAATTTTTATGCTTATTTTTTAATTCTTACTTTGCCTTCAACAAATCTCTTGAGTTTGTTTTTCTCAAGCTTAAGATATGCTGATTTAACAGGGGGAAGAATGTTGAAAAGTACGCCTGAAAGTGTGAAAAGTGCGCTGGGGTTAACTGATTTAGCGTGCTTCTCTATACCTTCAACCATCTTTTTGGCAACGTGCTCTGGCTTCTGAACGGGGAAGGGCTTTTCAAACACCTTCTCATTAGCAGCCTTAAAGAAGCCTGTATCAGTAGCAATAGGATAAAGGCAGGTGAGCTTGATGTTTTTGGGCAGCTCATAGCGAAGACCCTGCTGGAAGCCGTGCATTGCAAACTTAGTTGCAGAGTAAAGTGTGAAGCCGGGCATTGCAAGCTTACCTATTGCAGATACTGTGATGCAGTAGTGACCCTCACGGGAGCCAAGATAATCACGGTATTTCTCATAAGAATAGATAGGAGAGAGAACGTTAGTAGCAAAAATTCTTTCTGCTCTGTCCCAGTCAACATAGTCAAAAAGCTCATAGTAGGGGTAGCCTGCATTGGCATAGAAAATGTCAATCATACCCATTTCTTCATCAGCTTTTACAAAAATCTCATCAATAGCTTCCTTTGTGGAAACGTCAATCTCCATAGGTACAACGTTGCTGTTAAAGCCTGCAATACGTGAGCAGTCTTTATCTACTGCAAGTATTGTGTTAGTGGGCTCTGCTGCAAGTATTTTAAGTGTTTCAAGGCCTATACCACTGCCTGCACCTGTAAGAACGATTTTTTTATCTGTCAACATGGGGAAATCCTCCTTTTTCATTATGGTATGATTATAGCATATAAAATTATAAACTGTAAAGAAAAATAATTGATTTATATATGAGAAAAGTATATAATGATAATGGAAGTAAATTGCTATAACAGCAAAATAAAAACACAGGAGAATTATTATGGCATACGAAAAGCTTTTTACCCCAATTAAAATTGGTTCCTGCGAAATCAAAAACAGAATTGTAATGGCTCCTATGCTTATGGGTATGGGTCAGTTTGACGGCACACCCACTGAAAAGCTTATGGATTACTATGAGGAAAGAGCAAAGGGCGGCACAGGTCTTATCATCACAGAGATTACCCGTGTTAATGATGTACACGGCGCAGCTGCATTTGCACAGCTTTCAATGAGCCACGACTATAACAGAGATGCTCTTAAGCCTTTTGCAGACAGAATTCATAAGCACGGCGCAAAGCTTTTTGTTCAGCTTCATCACCCCGGCAGACAGAATCTCGGCTTACTTATTGGCACAGTGCCTATGAGTATTGCTGCTGACCATGCAACTGCCCTTTATTCAGATATTCTTTATAAAATTGTTCCTGCAGGTAAGGTTCTGCTTAAGCACCATATAGTTCCTCCTGTAGTTGCTCCCTCAAAATGCGAGCGAAGCTACTTTGCAGATTCAATTATGAGACCCCTTTCAAATAAAGAGGTTAAAAAGCTTATACAGCAGTTTATTGACGCAGGTGTAAGAGTTAAAGAGGGCGGCGCAGATGGCGTTGAGCTTCACGCATCTCACGGCTATCTTATTCAGCAGTTCCTTTCACCTAACACTAACCACCGTACTGATGAGTATGGCGGAAGCCTTGAAAACAGAATGAGATTTCTTATTGAAATCCTTCAGGGCATTAAAGAAAAGTGCGGTAAAGATTTCCCTGTAATTGTTCGTCTTACCGTAGATGAGTGCTACTCTTATATCGGTCAGCAGGGTAAGGGCTACGACCTTAAAGAGGGCGTAGAGATGGCAAAAAGAATTGAAGCAGCAGGCGCAGACGCTATTGATGTTTCATCAGCTGCTTACGATACATTCAACTACTGGCTTGAGCCTACATCCTTTAAGTGTGGATGGAGAGCATTTATGGCAGCCGCAGTCAAGGCAGCTGTTAATATCCCTGTAATTGCTGCAAACCTTATCAGAAGCCCTGAGCAGGCTGAAGAGCAGCTTCAGAATGGCACACAGGATATGATTTCACTTGGCAGACCTCACATTGCAGACCCCCATTGGGCAGAGAAGGTTGAGAGCGGACATCCTGAGGATGTTTCAAGATGTATCTGCTGCCTTTACTGCATTCAGAGCATGCAGGATAATGCATACACAGGCGGTAACGGCGGTTGCTCTGTAAACCCATTCGTAGGCAGAGAAAATATTAAGCTTGAGAAGAATGGCGACGGCAAAAAGGTAGTTGTAGTAGGCGCAGGCCCTGCAGGTCTTATGAGTGCAAGGCTCCTTGCTGAAAGAGGCTTCAGCGTAACTGTGCTTGAAAAGGGCGCAGAGGCAGGCGGTCAGCTTATCCTTGCAGCCGCAGCACCTGATAAAGAAAAGATGAAATGGTGTATTGAGGATATGGTACACCTTGCTCAGAAGAATGGCGCAGAAATCCTTCTTAATACTGAGGCTACAAAGGAAAAGATTGCAGAGTACAAGCCATACGCAGTTATCTTTGCAACAGGCGCAAATGCAGTTAAGCCCCGCTCCATCACAGGCACAGATCTTCCTCACGTTTACACATCCACAGATATTCTTAATGGCTCAGTTAAGCTTGAGGGCAAAAAGGTTGCACTTATCGGCTCAGGTATGACAGGCCTTGAAACTGCAGAAACAATCTGCCAGGATAATCAGGTAACTGTAATTGAAATGGCAGATACCATTGCTCCCGGCACATGGATGCAGCACGTTGATGATATTAAGCCTAAGCTTGAAAAGGCAGGCACAAAGTTCTACACAAGCAAAAAGCTTGCTGAAATCAAGGAGAATGATATAATCCTTGAGGATGTTAAGACAGGCAGCAGAAGTATGCTTCAGGCAGATGCAGTAGTGCTTGCAATGGGTGTAAGACCTGATAACGCACTTTATGAGGAGTGCAAGGTAGGCTTCCCAAGAGTATATATTATAGGTGACGCTAAGAAGAGCGGACGTATTGCAGACGCAACCTCAGCAGCTCTTGATACAGTTTTAGCAATTAAATAATCGCATTATTTCGGGGCGGAGCTTTCTGCCCCGATTATTTATTAAAAGCAAAAAACACCGCAGTATGAAAAAACTCATACTGCGGTTATCTGTTATAAGCCTATATTAAAAGTATTTTTCACAGTAGGCAAAAAGCTTTGCATCATACTGCTTTGGAGCAGCTGTAATGCAATTCATCTTAAGACCGTGACCATTGTATGGGTAAAATACAAAGTCATAAGGTGCGCCTGCCTTTTTGAATGCGTTTATTATAGATGTTTTGTTGCCTGCGGGTACAACAACATCAAGTCCGCCATAAGCAAAGAGCGAGGGAATGCTGTCCTTTGTAACATAAGTAACAGGTGAAACATAAGCAACTATCTCATCTTCTCTGCCCTCTGCGGTAAACTGCTCTACAATCTTTTTGCCTGCAAGTGAGCGGGCAAGTGAGGGGCCTGAATCACCCCATGCCTCTGTGCTGAAATCTGATGGACCAACCTTATTTGCAGTAAATACAAGCTCAACAGGGCTTTCTTCAATCCTTGAGTATGAGTAAAGCATTGCAAGGTGAGCGCCTGCAGAGTAGCCTGAAAGAGCACCCTTTGTTACATTTAAGCCTTTTTCAGCAGCAAAGCTTTGAATCCTTGCAATAGCAAGACCTATCTCGTCAAGCACTGTATCAACAGCGTAGTCGTCAGTTTTATTAAGTGTATAGCTCATTGTAGCGGCAATATAACCCTTTGCAGCAACCTGAATGCAATCGGCTGCTTTATCTTTTTTGTCACCCTGTACCCATGAGCCACCATGAATAAATAGAATAAATCCATTCTCCTCACGCTCGTAAGCCGCTTCGGGGATGTAAATATTCATTACATTTCTTGGGCTTGCATCTGAGTATTTAATATCCTTATAAACCTTGTAATCTCTGCTGTAACCACCTATACCAAAGGTTGAGCAGATAACTGTGACTAAAGTCATATAAAAGGCTAAAATCTGGTCAAGCATAGTAACTCTCCTTTACATGCATTTTCTTTATTATACCATAAGTTGCTGAAAATAAAAGGACAAAAAAGTATTATTATACTTCCTCAGGATATTTCATATCGTGATCATAGCGCACCTTTGTCATTATGTTCATTATATCCATAGTATAATCAAGGTGCATTATATTCTCTTTGCCTTCAACAGCCTTTTCCATATCCTCCACCTCACAGGCAAGTGAGCTTAAAGCACCGCTGTCGGTAAGAGTTTCTGTATTGCCGTCATTATAGGTTACGTCAATCTGCTTTGTTCTGTTGTAGTTATCAACTGAAATATATCCATTCTCAAAAGCGACAAGACCCATTTTAGGCAGCCTTGCAACAAGTGAAAGGTTTACGGTTGCCATTTCATTTTTGCTGTTTTTAAGTATAATATTTACCTGCTCATCCGCTCCGGTAGGTGCTTTCACCATCTGTGACATTATACTGTCAGGGCTTTCAGAAAGAAAATACCTTGCAAATGAAAGGGCATATACGCCTACATCAAGCATTGCTCCGCCTGCAAGGCTAAGGCTGAAAAATCTGCTTGTCATATCGTATTCCTTGCAGGTGTCAAGGTTTACCATTATTGTTTTCAGCTTGCCAAGCTTACCGCTTGTAATTATACTGTCAAGCTGCCTGTAAACAGGGCAGTGAAATAAGGTCATTGCCTCTGCAAGCACAAGTCCGTTTTCCTCTGCCAGCTTTACAGCCTCCTCAAGCTCTGCACTGTTAAGAGTAATAGCCTTTTCGCAAAGCACGTGCTTTTTTGCCGTAAGGGCTTTACGCAGGTATTCAATATGAGAATTGTGGGGCGTAGCAATATAAACAATATCAATTTCGTTGTCGCAGAGCAACTCGTCTGCAGTTTTATACACTTTTGGTATATTATATTTCTCTGCGAATGCAACAGCCTTTTCGTATGTCCTGCTGTAAACAGCACTGAAGCTGCCGCCCATTTCTTTTATGGCTTCAGCCATTTCAGATGCAATATGCCCGCACCCGATTATCGCCCACTTATGTTTCATATAATTACCTCGTTTGATTTACGTGTTTTTACCATTATACCATCTGCTGTATGGCGTATCAATAAACATAATGTAATGGTTTGTCAATATTTGTTTGTTATGGTACGGACTAAAAAGTGCCTGAATCTGTGTTTTGATTCAAGCACCTGAAGCCTCAATATTCAATTCTGAAGTAATCAAGATATTTTTTGAATTTATCCTGAGCCGCAAGGCATGTGTCTGTAAGGAATCCTTTTTCGTTGTTCCATTCTTTAAGACCACGATAATAGAAAAGCTTCAACTCGTCATCAACAATAAATGGAACAATGTTATAACGAAGGCACTCCTTAAACATAAGCAGCCTTCCCACTCTGCCGTTACCATCCTGAAATGGATGAATACGCTCAAATGCAACATGAAATTCAATTATATCATCAAGAGTTTTGCACTTTTTTGAGTTGTAATTATCGAGTAAGCTGCGGATTTCCTGCTGAACATTTTCAGGCAATGTTGTATCCATTCCGCCTACCTCATTAGGCAGCTTTTTATATTCGCCAACTGCAAACCAGTCTTTTCTGCTGTCTGCAGTTCCTGATTTTAGAATCTGATGCAGTTCTTTAATAAGGCTTTCGCTTATATTATAATTTGCAGAATCAATTATTTTGTCAATGCATCTGAAGTGATTAGCAGTTTCAATAATATCATCAACATTTATTGCAGATTCATTTATTCCTATTGTATTGGTTTCGTAAATATAACGGGTCTGGTCGTGGGTGAGCCTGCTGCCCTCAATATGATTCGAGTTATACGTAAGCTCAATCTGAATTTTATGGTATATGCCACCTTTTCGGCTTTCATTTTTTTCCCGCTTCAGTATATCCAGAAAATGATTTGTGGGTTTTTGATTTAATCGTTCAGGCTTTAAAGCATCTTCAGGAATATTCCAGTTATTGCCGATAAGCACAGCACCTTTAACTCTGCCTTCGTTACAGTAATTACGAACGCTTCGTTCTGAAATGCCCCATTTTTTAGCAATTTCAGCACTGCTTAAGTATTTTATATTCATATTATCACCGAGGATATTATATCATTCTATCGGCAAAAAATCAATAAAATATTTCAAGAAATCCTATTTTTTGCCGATAGGCTATAATACGGCGAAGCCCTTTGCTGTCAAGGGCTAATGGCGATTTTGGGGCAAAAACAAAAG
>JAKSQR010000072.1 GCA_024404065.1 Clostridia bacterium
TTTATATGAATATTTTTGATATTTTAGGTCCCGTTATGGTTGGACCTTCAAGCTCACATACAGCGGGCGCTGTAAAAATAGGCTATATATCTCAAAAACTTATGGGTGAGCCGATAGTTAAAGCTAATATAGCACTTTATGGCTCATTTCTTTTAACTGGAAAAGGTCATGGTACAACAAAAGCAATAGTGGCTGGTCTTCTTGGCATGAAGCCAGATGACGAGAATATTCCATATTCCTTTGAGATAGCTGAACAACAAAATCTTGATTTTGTTATTTCTGAAGCGAATCTGAAGGATGCGCATCCAAATTCTGTATTGCTCCAATTAGTTGGAAAAAGTGGCAAGAAATTAGACATAATAGGGGAATCTCTTGGCGGTTCAATAATAAATATAGCAAAAATTGATGGACTGAGTGCAAATATATCCGGAGATTATCCAACCCTTATCTGTTCAAATACAGATGTGCCTGGTATGGTTGCAAAGGTTTCAACAATTTTAGCAATCAATAATGTAAATATTGCAAATTTACAGCTTTATCGTTCATCACGTGGCAAAAATTCAGTTTTCATTGCGGAGTGCGACCAGGAGATTAATAAGGAATGTTTGAAGGAAATAGGAAATCTTAACGGTATAGTAAAGGTATCATATCTGAGCTTGGAGGATTAAAATGGCATATCATTCATTAAGTGGATTAATAAATAAGTGTAAAAAGAACAATTTAGAAATATGGCAGGTTGTTATAAAAGAGCAGTCAAGAGAAACACTTGAGGACGAGAACGTTATTTTTAATAGAATGAAAGATATGTTTTTAGTTATGAAAGAAACTCTTGAAAGTTATGATAAATCCTCAAAATCACATAGTAATATGGCTGGTGGAGATGGAGAGAAAATACACGAGTATAATCAGAATGCCAATAATTTGTTAGGCTCCTTTCTGTCAGAGGTTATAGAGAATGCAGTAAAAATTGCTGAGAGTAACGCCTGTATGAAGCGAATTGTAGCTGCACCAACTGCGGGAAGCTGTGGAGTTATTCCTGCAGTGCTCATCTCATATCAGAATAAGTTTAATATATCCGATGATGAAATAACAAAGGCTTTGCTTGTAAGCGCAGGAATAGGAAGTATAATTGCTGAAAACGCCTCTATTTCAGGTGCTAAAGGTGGTTGTCAGGCAGAAATAGGCTCTGCGTCAGCCATGGCAGCAGGTGCAGTTGCTTACCTGGAAAGTAAGGATAATCAAAAAATATCAAATGCTGTTGCTTTTGCTATTAAAAATATGATGGGGCTTGTATGTGACCCTGTTGCAGGCTTGGTAGAGGTGCCATGTATTAAGAGAAATGCAGCAGGTGCCGTTAATGCTGTTACAAGTGCATATATGGCATTATGCGGAATAAATAGTGTTATTCCTGCAGATGAGGTTATTGGTGCAATGGATGAGGTAGGTAAAAATTTACCTTCTTGCTATAAGGAAACTTCACTTGGTGGATTAGCTGTTACTCCAACTGCAAAGAAAATTGCTAAAAGCTTATAAGTAATAAAACCTGTATATTCTGAAAAACAGCTCTGAATTTCAGGGCTGTTTTCTGTTATAAAAGAAAAACAGCCTATTGTTTCCAATAAGCTGTTGTTTTTGGTGCGGATAACAGGACTTGAACCTGCACGATTTTGAAGTCACTAGAACCTGAATCTAGCGCGTCTGCCAATTCCGCCATATCCGCATTTATATTGCTTTGATAGTATAATACAATAATTCTTACTTGTCAATAATATAAATTTTATATATAATAGATGTATAAATCAATTGGGGGAAAGAAATATGTATGAAAATAACTGGGAATCATTAAATAAAAGACCTGTACCACAGTGGTTTGCAGATGCTAAATTTGGCATTTTTATTCATTGGGGCTTATACTCAGTGCCTGCCTTTACTAAAAAAGGCGACTATGCCGAGTGGTATATGAAGCAGCTTGAAAATAGCGAGCATCCATCCTACGCATTTCATAATAAAACTTATGGTGAAAGCTTTAAGTATGAGGATTTTGTAAGCGGTTTTAAAGCTGAACTTTTTGATGCTGATAAATGGGCAGATTTATTCAAAAAGAGTGGTGCAAAATATATTAACCTTGTTTCAAAGCATCATGATGGCTTCTGCCTTTACCCAACACAGTATGCATGGAATTGGAACAGCTACGATGTAGGTCCTCATAAAGATTTTTGTATGGAGCTTAAAAATGCACTTGAGGGCACAGGCGTCCGCTTTGGTGTGTATCACTCAGTTTATGAGTGGTTTAATCCTATTTATCTTAAAAATCCTGAGCAGTATGCCTTAGAGCATCTTATACCTATGCTTAAAGAGCTTATTATTAAATATGAGCCTGCTACTTTATTTACTGATGGTGAATGGGACCATGAAAGCTCAGTATGGCACTCAACTGAATTTTTACAGTGGCTTTATAATGAAAGTCCTGTCAAGGATTATATTGTGCCTAATGACAGATGGGGCAAAGAAACCCGTGGCAGATTAGGTGGCAACTTTACTACTGAATACGGCTTTATTGAGGCAGATAAGCGTATTGAAGATGTAGAGCTTGACAGACCCTTTGAGGAATGCCGTGGTATAGGCAGATCCTTTGGCCTTAACCGTATTGAAGGTACAGAGGATTATCTTACTCCAAAAGAGCTTCTTGAAACTCTTTGCTCACTTGTATCAAAGGGCGGCAATTTTCTGCTTAATGTTGGCCCTGCAGCAGATGGCACAATTCCTGTAATTATGGAGGAGCGCCTTCTTCAGATGGGTAAGTGGCTTGAGGTAAATGGTGAGGCAATCTATGCTTCAAAGGTTTATACCAAAAAGAATACTGACGCTTCAGGCGTTTATTACACTAAAAAGGATAATGCTGTTTACGCAATATCAAATAAATATCCTTTTGAAAGCATTGTACTTGAAGAAATAGATTATAACCCTGAGGCAAAGGCTTCACTTCTTGGCAGCAATGCAGATATAAAAACTGCAGAGTGCAATGGCAAGCTTATGCTTATTATACCTCCTATAAACCCTGATACTCTTGATAGTGAGTATCTTTACACATTCAAAATTACTTGTTAAGGTGAATTATGAGAATTATTAAACCAGGTGAAAAGCTCAGCGAAAAAGAGCTGAGATATTTTGCAAATATGGCAGGCAAGGCTTATGTAAATGACCCTGTGCATAGCTATGCTACAAAAAATATTAAACGCAGAGAAAAGGTTGTTTCTCATTTTATGATGCAAAGGCTGAAAGCATCAAATGGTACAGATTACTTTTATATTGATGATGAAAACAGAGGTATCTGCGTCTGGCGAAGAGCCCATAATGATTATAAAGCAACTGATTTCTTCAAGCTGCCCGATTGGTTTTATCTTTACTGGTATTGGCCAAATTCACTTAAAACCTTTATGGCATACAGCCCACTTGATGTAAAGGTGTTTGATGAAAATTGCTGGATTATATCACCTGTATTTGTATCTCCTGATTGTCAGGGAAAGGGCATTGCTACTGCACTTATCAAAAAAGGCATGGAGGATTTATCTCAGATGGGCTATACCTTCGGTCTTGAGGCTCAGAGTGACAGTAATGTAGCCTACTATAAAAAGTTAGGCTTTGAGATTACAGGTGAAGCTTACTATAAAAGAGGGGATATACACCATTATTATATGGTGTTAAAGCCTTGATTTATTTAATGATAATATGTTAAACTGAAAGCATAAATTACTGGAGGTAATATAAATGTATTCTGAAGGCAAAATCTGGATGGCTAAATCCGATATAAACTGCTATATGCTGCCTAAAATGGCTAACAGGCACGGTCTTATTGCAGGTGCTACCGGCACAGGTAAAACCATAACTATGAAGGTAATGGCAGAGTCATTTTCTGATATGGGTGTGCCCGTATTTTTCAGCGATGTTAAGGGTGACCTTTCAGGTATGTGCACTCCTGGTGCTGATAGTGAAAGCATGCAGCAGAGAATTGCTTCCTTTGGTATTGAAAATTTTCAGTATAAATCATATCCTACAAGGTTCTGGGATGTATTTGGTGATAAGGGTATTCCCGTAAGATGTACTATATCAGATATGGGTCCTCAGCTCCTTTCAAACCTTCTTGGTCTTACTGATGTACAGCAGGGTGTGCTTAATATTGTATTTAAGGTAGCTGATGAGCAGGGCCTTGAGTTATATGATATTAAAGATTTAAGAGCTATGCTTCAGTATGTTGCTGATAACAGACAAGAGTATACTATAATGTATGGTAATGTTTCCACCGCAAGCATTGGTGCAATTCAGCGTGCACTTCTTACTTATGAAGAAGAAGGCGGTCTTGCCTTTTTTGGTGAGCCTGACCTTGATATCAGAGACTGGATGCGTACAGATATTGACGGCAGAGGCTTTATCAATATACTTGCAAGTAATAGACTTGTACAGAGCCCCACAGTTTACTCATCATTCTTACTCTGGATGCTTTCAGAGCTTTTTGAAAAGCTTCCTGAGGTAGGTGACCTTGAAAAGCCCAGAATGGTATTTTTCTTTGATGAGGCTCATCTTCTTTTTGCAGATGCTCCCAAAACTCTTGTAAATAAAATTGTACAGGTTGTTAAGCTTATCCGCTCAAAGGGTGTAGGTGTATATTTTGTTACACAGTCACCTTCAGATATTCCTGATGAAGTGCTTGCTCAGCTTTCAAACAGAATTCAGCATTCTCTTCGTGCTTATACTCCATCAGAGCTTAAAGCGGTAAAGGTAGCTGCCGATTCCTTCAGAGCTAACCCCGCATTCAGCGCTTATGACGAAATTATGACTCTTGGCACAGGCGAAGCACTTGTAAGCTTCCTTGATGAGAAAGGCATTCCTTCAATAGTTGAAAAGGCACGCATTCTTCCACCACAGAGCCTTATGGGTCCTGCTGATGAAAGCAAAGTTAAATCTCTTATCCTTTCAGATGAGTTTGAGCTTAAATACAGAGAAACTGTTGACAGCATTTCAGCTTACGAAAAGATAATGGATGCCAATAAGCAGCTTGAGGCTGAAAAGCAGGCAGAGGCAGAGGCTCAGGAAAGAGCAAAGCAGGAAGCAGCCGAAGCAAAAGAGAGAGAAAAAGAAGAAGCAAGGCTTGCTAAAGAAGAAGCAAAGAGACTTAAAGAGGAAGAGAAAGCAGCGGCAGCTGAGAGCAAATATAAAACAAATTATAAGAAGGGTGGCTCACAGAGCACTACTCAGAAATTTGCTCAGCAGGCAGCTAAAAATGCAGCATCCTCAGTTGCAAGGTCACTCAGCACAAATGCTGTAAATACAGTATTAGGCGGTAAAACCTCCTCACCTCAGCAGATTGCAAAAAGAGCCGCAACCAATGCACTTTCATCTGTAATGAGAAGTGGTGCAAACTCAATTGTAAGAGGCTTATTTGGTAATAAAAAATAATTGCAAAATAAAACAGCTCCGCTTAAAACGGAGCTGTAATTTTTTACTCTTCAAATGGAGTATTTATTGATGAGTAGCGGTAGCTTAACGGCTTTTGATTTCGGTTATATCTGTATACACTCATACAAAGTCCTATTGCAAAATATATACACATATTTGATGAGCCGCCTGCACTTATGAATGGCAGGGTAATACCAATACAAGGTAAAAGCTTTAAGCACATACCAATATTCATTATAACCTGAGAGCTTATCATAAATGCTGTGCCATAGCATATAGCTGTGCCGGGAAGTGTAGCGGATTTTCTGCCGTTACGCATAATCCATATACATATAAAAGCAAGGGCTGCAAGCAGTAAAAATCCACCAAGGAAGCCAAGCTCCTCACCAACTACGGAAAATACCATATCACTTTCATTTACAGGAATACCTGATGGTGACTGTGTGTATGTGCCTTTTAAGAAGCCATCACCAAAGAAACCGCCGCTGCCTATTGCATTAACTGCCCTTTGTTGCTGATAAATTTTATCTCTGTAAACGCTTTCACTAAGTGCGGCAGGGTAGTAAATAGCAAGTATTCTCTGCCTGTGGAAGCTTGATAAGAATTTAGTCCATAGGATAGGAGCAACTGCTACAAAAGCACCAATTGCAAGGGCAAAATACCTGAGCTTAAGCCCTGCAATAAACATCATACCAACAAACATAAAGCCAAAAATCATAGCAGAGCCAAGGTCGTCGGTAAGTATGATAAGTCCAATGGGGATAAGAGCGTGAGCAGTAAGCAACACAACATTCTTTATGCTGTTTATCTCATTCTTTACCATATCAAGGTGAGCTGCAAATGTAACAAGGAAACCTACCTTTGCAAGCTCAGATGGCTGAAAGTTAATGGTAATACCACTTACTTTAATAATTGGCAGCCAGCATCTTGCATCGGGTCTGTCAGGGGGAGCTTCACCCCATATAAACAGGGCAAAAATCAACACAAGACAAACACCGCCAACTATAGGCCATATTCTTACTATTGAGTTGTAGTCAAAAACAGAAATTATAATGCAGGCGATTATACCAACACTTGCAGCACCTATCATAACAAGGCACTCACGACCCATTATAAGTCCGCCATCTATGGCCTCATTATGTGTAGCTGAGTAAACCATAAGGCAGCCAAAAATGGTTGTTAATATGCAGGAAATGTACAGTATAAAATCTGTTCCTTTAATTGTAGATGATAAACGTTTAATCATATAATATCCTAAAAATTAAATTGATCCTGAAGCTCAATGTAAGCTTCAGCAACGGGCACGGCTGCATATTTGCCGGTAGAAACTATTTCTTCATTTTCAGTAAAGTAAGAGTGCCAGTTATTTGATGCAAGCAGGTAGCCAACCTGATCGTTTGTAAGACCAAAAACAAGAAGCTTTCTGCTGCTGTCAAGGTCTGCAAAATAGGGGAGAGTCCACTCTTCATTAGTCCAGGATTTTTCAGCACCATCAGCACCGCCAAATGCAATTTCAGGTGCAAGCTCACCAGGAATGATTGCAATAGCAAGGTCCTTACCTATTTCACAGTAACCAACCTCAGTTACAATTTCATATTTGCCAAAGCCAGATTTATAAACAGAATTTTTCAGCAGACCGCCTTTTGCTGCAAGTACTAAAATATTATTGTCAATTTTAATCCATACCTCTTTGTATGCAATATTAAAGACGGGGTCAAGTTCCTTTTCTTCAGTTATAGAGCAAAGTCTTTTTGCAAGCTCTGTACCGAAGGCGATAATATAAGCATAGCCCTCATCATATTTTTCAACATCAGCGGGGTCAGGAGTAAGTACACTTGCGTTATTTGTAAGTGCAAGCTCTGCACCCTGAATATAGAAGAAATTGGCATTTGCATTTTCGTTAATGTATTTCTCCATATAGTAGGGGTAATCGCCTGTAAGTGCTGTGCC
>JAKSQR010000073.1 GCA_024404065.1 Clostridia bacterium
TACCTTGAATATGTTAAAGCTATGCAGGAGGATGACCTTGATGTATCAAGTGAATTCCTTGAAATGGCAGCAAGGCTTATCTACATTAAAACTGTTTCTCTTCTTCCCGTACATGAGGAGGCAGAGAAGCTTGTAGAGGAGCTTCGTGGTGAGCTTATTGAGTACCGTGATTGTAAGCTGGTAGCTGGTGAGCTTCGCAAATCCACTCAGGGCTTCGATTACTTTTACAGAGAGCCTGAGGAAATTGAGGTTGACCAGACCTACACCCGCATTCATGAGCCTGTGGATATTTTCAAGGCTTACCTTGCAGCAGTAGGCAAAGGTCTTCGCCGTTTGCCACCACCTGTGGATGCCTTCAAGGGCATTGTAGCTCATAAGATTGTATCTGTTTCATCACGCATCAGCGTTATAGTAAACAGATTCAAAAACGGACCAAAGCAGAAATTCTCAGCCTTCTTTGCAGAGTCAGAGTCACGCTCTGAGATGGTTGCTACCTTCCTTGCACTGCTTGCAATGGTTAAGGCAAAAAGAATTTCAGTTGACGGGGATTTTGAAAACCCCGATATAACCTTGCTTCAGGGCAGAGGGGAGGAATTGGACATTGACGAATGAAGAAATGAGAGCGGCAATAGAAGCTATACTCTTTGCATCGGGGGAGCCTCTTGAGGTCAGCAGAATTGCTGAGGCACTTGAGCTTGATAACGAAATGGTACAGGCACTTCTTTTTGAGGTAGGCGCAAACCTTGATAACCGAAAAAGTGGTATATGCCTTCTGAAGCTTGGCAATAAATATCAGCTTTGTTCAAGGGTTGAGTATGCACCACAGATACGCACAGTATTGGATATGAAAAAGAATATTCCTCTTTCCAATGCGGCTCTTGAGGTGCTTGCAGTAGTTGCTTATAATCAGCCGGTTACCAAGGCTTATATTGAGCAGATACGTGGTGTTGATTGCTCAGGCGTAGTTTCCACGCTTTGCCAGAAGGGCTTACTTGAGGAGAAGGGCAGATTAGAGCTTCCCGGCAGACCTCTTCTTTACGGCACTACACCAAATTTCTTAAGGTGCTTCTGCCTGACTTCACTTTCAGATTTGCCTGAGCTTCCTGAGAAGGCAAATGATGAGGAAATTACAGGCGCTGAGGAGGAGATTGACTCCACTCAGGGTACACAAATCAAAAATTTCTTCCAGGCTGAGCTTGAGAATGAAATCAATGATACAGAAAATTCTGCTGAAGTTTTTCAGGTCGAAGAGCCTGAAACTCAGGCAGAAAATGAATAAGGAGGGGATAATACTTGGCATGGAAAATAATACTTGGCATTGTTCTGTTCTTTGTAGTCATCTTCTCTGTAAGGGTTAAGGTATGGGTACATTCTGAGGATGGAGTTGAGCTTAAAGTAGGCTGGCTCTTCCTGAAGTTTACCATACTGCCAAAGAAAGAAAAAAAGCCAAAAAAGAAGAAAAAAGAGAAAAAGAAAAAGGAGGAGCCCTCCGAGCCTGACGAAACAGTCAAGGAGCCTAAAGAAAAGGAAGGCGACAACATGTTTGTCCGCTTCTACCACAATAACGGCGTTGACGGTGTAGTTGAGCTTTTACATGGTCTTACAAGCTCTCTTGGAGGTATGTTCAGGCGAATAGGCAGAGCCTTCGTTTTCAATGAGCTCTACATTAACCTTCTTGTAGGCGGTGGTGACAGTAACGAAACCGCCCTCAAATATGGTAAAACCTCCGCTGCAGTTTACCCTGCAATGGGCTATATGGTTTCCAATATGAAGGTTAAAAAATATGGTGCAGAGGTTCACGCAAACTTCATAGACGGCACCAGCAAAGCAATGGTACACACAATGATCAGTGTACGCCCCATAAAGCTGACCAACGCATTCGTTATAGTAGGTGTTCAGCTTGTAAACAGAGTGTTAATAAAATTCCTTAAGGGCTTAAAGGTTAAAAAGACCGAAGCCGAAAAGGAATAAGAATATCAACAAATTATATTTTGAAAGGTGAAAGAATTATGAAAGAAAAATCAGCAGCAGCTGGCATTCTCAGCACATCAATCGAAAAGATGAAGGACCTTGTAGATGTAAGCACCATTATTGGTGAGCCCATCAAAATCAGCGAAACTCTCCAGATTATCCCTGTTTCAAAGGTATCTTATGGCTTTGCTTCAGGCGGTACAGATTTCCCCAAGAGCAAGACTAAGAAGGGCGATGAGGATCTCTTCGGTGGTGGCGGCGGTGCTGGCGTTACAATTACTCCCGTTGCTTTTCTTGTTGTAAATAACGGCAACGTTTCCATTAAGTATGTAAACGCAGCAGAGGGCTCAATTGAAAGAGCTATCGGTATGGTTCCCGATATCGTTGATAAGGCAACTGACGTTATCGCTCAGATGAAGAATAAGGACACAAGCGTTGAAACAGCAGTAGCTGATTATATGGACGCAAACGCAGCAAAGGCTGAATAATCGGAGTTAGCTATGCCCGAAAAAATCAGATTACAAAAGTTTCTTGCAGAGGCAGGCGTTGCCTCCAGAAGAAAGTCTGAGGAGCTTATAGCAGAGGGTGTTGTAAGGGTAAATAACCGCACTGCACATATAGGTGACAGCGTTGACCCCAAAAGGGATACTGTTACTGTAAGAGGCAGAAAGGTTGCCCGCACATCCAACACCTACTATATACTTCTCAATAAGCCCAGAGGATATGTTACCACTACTGATGATGACCTCGGCAGAAAGTGTGTTACCGAGCTTATCACCGATGTAAAAGAGCGTATATATCCTGTTGGCAGATTAGACAGAGCTTCTGAAGGTGCACTTTTACTTACTAATGATGGTGAGTTTGCCAATGCAATGATGCACCCCTCACGCCATGTGCCTAAAACATACAGGGTTACAGTAAGACCCGATGTAACCAAGGATATGGTTACAAAGCTTTCAGAGGGTATAGACCTTGATGGCAGAATGACTGCTCCCGCTGATGTTCATGTAATTGATCGTCAGGAGGGCAGATGTGTGCTTGAGATTGTACTTTATGAAGGCAGAAACAGGCAGATTCGCCGTATGTGTGAGGCAGTAGGTCTTGAGGTTGCAAGGCTTAAAAGAACTGCAGTAGGCTCAGTAAGGCTCGGCACTTTACCCGTAGGTAAATACCGTGATTTAACTGAAAAGGAAATAAACTCCCTTATGGTAGCTGCAGGTGCAAAGAAGGAGCAGACAAATGATTGAATTTAAACCATTAAATGAAATGCAGGGCTCTGCCTCTTATATAGCAGCAGATGGTGATGAAAAGCTCGGTTTTGCTGAGTTTACATATCAGGGCTTTGAGATGAAGTTTACTTCTCTTGAGTGTGCAGATGATTCAGTTAAAGAGGGTCTTATGCGCTCTGCTATGAATTACTGTGCTAACAGAATGTCCTATACTTCAACAATCAAGGCAGAAATGCTTTGCCCTGCTGCAAACCGTCTTGGCTTTACAAGCGACAAGCTTACAGTAGAAATTCCTGAGGCGCTTGCCTCAACATGCTGCGCATGCAGTAAATAAATTTGGAGTGAGTCCTATGATAAAAAGTATGACCGGCTACGGCAGAGCACAAACTGTTGTAGACGGAATGAATATTACAGTAGAGATAAAAAGTGTTAATCACAGATACTTTGAATTCTCATCAAAGCTTCCCAGAAGCTATGGATTCCTTGATGAAAAGCTTAAAAGCTTTTATATGAACAGCCTTGTAAGAGGTAAAATGGAATGCTATGTATCCATAGAAACTGTGGAAGAGCCGGATGTAATCATCGCAGTAAACAAGCCCCTTGTAGAGAGCTACCTTGCTGCATACAAAGAGATTGCAGATGACTATAATCTTGAAAATGACATTAAGGTGTCAGATATAGTAAAGGTTTCCGATATCCTTTCAATCCGTAAGCAGGCAGCAGATGAGGATAGAATCTGGGCAGCAGTAAAGGTAGTTGCTGAGCAGGCTCTTGAGAGATTTGTTGAAATGCGCAAGGTTGAGGGTGAAAGACTTAAAGCAGATGTAAGCTCACGTCTTGATACAATAATTGATTGTGTAGCATTTGTTGAGGAGCGCTCACCCGAAACTGTTAAGGAGTATAACGAAAAGCTCCTTGCAAGGCTTCGTGAAATGCTTGAGGATACTCATATTGATGAGCAGAGAATACTTACTGAGGCAGCAATATTTGCTGATAAGGTTGCAGTAGCAGAAGAAACAGTAAGGCTCAGAAGCCATATTGACCAGATGCGCTCATTCCTTGAGGCAGATGAGGCTACAGGTAAAAAGATGGATTTCCTTGTTCAGGAAATGAACAGAGAGGCAAATACCATCGGCTCAAAGGCTAATGATGTTGCAATCGCCCGCAAGGTAGTTGACATCAAGGCAGAAATTGAAAAAATCCGTGAGCAGATTCAGAACATTGAGTAAGGTGAAGTTATGAAGCTTATAAATATCGGATTTGGTAATATGGTAAACGCAAGCCGTATTGTTGCAGTAGTAAGCCCCGAATCAGCTCCCATCAAAAGAATTGTGCAGGAGAGCAAAGAGAAGGGCAACCTTATAGACTGTACCCACGGCAGACGCACAAGGGCTGTAATTATTACAGATTGTGACCAGGTTATCTTAACTTATCTTCAGAATGAAACTGTTGCTAACAGGATTGATGAAGAGGAAGAGGAAGAAAGTGAAAGCGATGAATAAAGGTATTCTTATTGTTCTCTCAGGTCCATCAGGCTGTGGTAAGGATACAGTGCTTAGCCAGCTTATAGACAGTAACGAAGACATAAAAGTATCGGTTTCAATGACCACCCGCAAGCCCCGTGGTCTTGAGGTAGATGGTAAAGATTATTACTTCGTTACCAGAGAATATTTTGAAAAGAAGATTGCCGAGGGCAGTATGCTTGAGTATGCAGAGTATAACGGCAACTACTACGGCACACCAAAAGCACCTGTAGATGAAATGCTTAACAGTGGTATAAATGTTGTGCTTGAGATTGAAGTGCAGGGCGCTGCAAAAATCCGCCAGCTTTATCCCGACGCAGTTACAGTATTTCTTCTGCCTCCATCACTTGCAACTCTTGAAAAAAGACTGCGTGAGAGAGGCACAGAGGATGAAGAAACACTCAGCCACCGTCTTTATATCGGTGAGCAGGAAATCCTCAGGGCAAGCGAATTTGATTACTATGTAATCAACGATAAAATCAGAGATGCACTTACTGATTTTGAAACAATAATAAAAGCTGAAAAGCTTAAAATCACAAGAAATAAAAATATCATAAATGAGGTAATTAACAATGTTTAATCCTGATGTAAATCCCGTTCTTGAAAAGGACAATATCAGCCGTTACTCCCTTGTAACAGCTACAGCTAAGAGAGCAAGAGAAATTGCTGAGGAAGCAGAAGCAAATGGCGAAATCATCACAGAGAAGCCTGTTACTCTTGCACTTGACCAGATTCTTGATGGCGAATACCAGATAGTTGAGCCCGAAGAAATCAGAAATCTTTAATCTATACTGCTATTAACATAAGCGAAAAGGAAGTGAAATCAGATGAAGTATGCAAAGGTAGCAGTTGAAAGTGCAAATTATTCCTTTGATGCTGAGTTTGATTACATTATTCCTGAGGCTTATGAAAGTGTTGCAAAGCCGGGGTGCAGAGTAACTGTACCTTTTGGCAGTGGCAACCGCAGATGTCTCGGATTTATCTTTGATGTAACAGACCATTCAGATGGCACAAGGCTGAAAAAAATTCAAGAGGTGCTGGATGAATCTCCGCTTTTAAGCGAAGAAATGATAGGCATTGCAAGGTACATGAGTGAAAGGTGCTTTTGTACATTATATGACAGTGCAAAGGCTATGATTCCTGCAGGTATCAATCACCGTATGGTGCAGTCTTATGCAGCAAATTCCGAGGCAGATGTCAAAAAAGCAGAAGCCCTTGAGGGCAACACAAAGGAATTTTATGAATACCTTGTAAAAAAAGGGATATTCGTAAAAGAGGATAAAATCTATAAGGATTTATCTATAATTCCCGATAAATCAATTCCTGACCAGCTTCTTAAGAAAAACCTTATTGTTACTCAGCGTGATGCGGTAAGAAACTTAGGTGATTTAACCACCCGTATGGTGCGTCTTACTGATGATTATGATGAGTCAAAGCTTACACCAAAGCAAAAGGAAACAGTTAAGCTGCTTCAGGATGTAGGCTCCGCAACAGTTAAGGAGATTTGCTATTTTACAGGCAACACACCTGCAGTAGTAAATGCTCTTGTAAAAAACGGAGTAGCCGAGTTTTTTGAATGTCCTGTGGATTATTTTGCAGGCTTTTCAGAAACAGAAGGGGAAAGAACAAAAATAATACTTACTGAGGAGCAACAAAAGGCTTTTGATAAGTTAGAGAGCCTTGCATTCTCAGGCAAACGCTCAACTGCACTTTTATTCGGTGTTACAGGCAGCGGTAAAACCTCAGTATATATGAGCGTAATGGATAAGGTAATAGACAGTGGCAAAAATGTTTTACTGTTAGTGCCTGAAATCGGCCTTACACCTCAGGCTTTAAGTATCTTCTGTAAAAGATACGGTAAAGAGGTGGCAGTTTTTCACTCCGCTCTTTCTGTCAGGGAAAGAAGTGAGCAGTGGAAGCGTGTAAAAAGCGGTAAAGCCCGTATTATTATCGGCACCCGCAGTGCTATATTTGCTCCCTTTGATAATATAGGTCTTATCATTATAGATGAGGAGCAGGAGCACACTTACAAATCAGAACAAACCCCAAGATACGATGCAATAGATATTGCAAAGTGCAGGGCAGCCTACCATAATTGCCTTTTGCTTCTTGCCTCTGCCACACCAAGGGTAGAGAGCTATGCAAACGCACTTAATGGCAGGTATGAGCTTTGTACACTTACCCAGCGTTATGGTAATGCCGTAATGCCTGATGTAATTACAGTAGATATGCGCAGGGCAGATTTAATGCCCCAATGCAAGGAGATAAGTAAGGAATTATACGAAACTGTAAAGTCTGTTTTAGATAACGGCAAACAGTGTATATTGCTTATTAACCGCAGAGGGTATAATACTTTTGCAGCCTGTGATGCCTGCTCATCGGTAATCACTTGCCCAAACTGCAGCATATCTATGACCTACCACACCGCCAATAAAAGGCTGATGTGCCACTATTGTGGCTATTCTGTGCCCTTTACTGACGAATGCCCTGAGTGCCACGAGAAGGCTGTAAGATATGCAGGCTTCGGTACTCAGAAAATTGAAGATGAGCTTGAATCTTTATTCTCTGATGCAAAAATTCTGCGAATGGATGCGGATACAACAACCGCAAAGGATTCCCACGAAAGGCTGCTTGATGCCTTTGAAAAAGGGGAGTACAACATTCTCCT
>JAKSQR010000074.1 GCA_024404065.1 Clostridia bacterium
CAATAAATAAAGCCACTCCGTTTGGAGTGGCTTGTTTGTTTATGTTGGTATTATAAATCTGTGTTTGCTTCTGCTGCCTCAGCTGCTCTCTGAGCATCAAGTGCCTTGTGCATTTCATCAAGATTTTTCTTATTGAACTTATAGAATACACCAAGGAGTAATGCCATAAGTGCAAGGCATACAGCAGGAACGATAGTTGTAATATCGTAAAGCTTTGAAAGGGTTTCAGCACTCTGATGGCCAATCTTAGCTGTATCATAGCCGATTACACCAAGCAGGAATGCTGCACCTGAGCCTGCAACGGTCTGACCAAGCTTTCTGAAGAAGGAGAAGAGTGAGTAGCAGCTGCCTTCTTCTTTACGGCCTGTACGAAGCTCATGGTAGTCAATAACATCCATTGCAATAGCCCATACCTCAAGTACAAGGAAGGTCTGACCTGCACCGCTGAAGAATAAGAGTGCAAGGAAGATGTAAAGCAGACCGCTTTCCTGAGGATTATTGATAAGGGGAGTAAATCTGAGTGCAAAGAGTATAACATTGATTACTGCTGCAAATGCAAGACCGAATGCGCAGATTTCCTTCTTACCAAACTTACGGATAAGCTTGCCCATAAAGGGAATGAAAATAGCCATGGGCAGGTAGGTGAATACTGTAACAAGTATAAAGAGCTCAGGCTTGTTGAAATAGTCCTTGAGCAGGTAATTGTAGTTGGACTGTGTATACTGCTGGAAAGCAATAAGAAGCATACTTGCAAGTGTAACTACAACAAATTCCTTGTTGGTAACAAGGTCTTTAATTGTAATAAGCATATTGTGGTTCTTTTCTTTCTTTGCTACAACCTTTACTCTTTCCTTTGTCATCTTAAAGTGAATAAAGAATGTAACTAAAGTAAGCACTGCAAGGATTGCAACTGCAACTGCAAATTTGCCGGGGTCAAGCACCTTCTGCTCTTCGCCACCAACTGTGGTAGTTGTGTAAACAAAGATGGGTAAAAGCATCTGTGCGGGCAGACCGCCTACGCCTGCGCCTATTGAACGCCACATTGAAAGAGAGCTTCTTTCAATTTCATCATCAGTTATAACTGATGCAAGTGAGCCGTATGGGATATTTGTGCCTGTATACATCATACCCCAGAAGATATATGTAACGTAAGCGTAAATAAGATACTGTGCAGATGTAAGGCCGGGAATCTTAAAGAACATTAAGAATGTAGCAATAGCAAGGGGAAGGCTCATACCTAAAATATAGGGTCTGAATCTGCCGTATTTTGTAGGCTTACGGCTGTCAATAAATCCGCCCCACATAGGGTCGTTGATTGCGTCCCATATACGTGCTATGAGTAAAAGTACAGCAATCTTTTTGGGTGCTATTCCAAATACATCTGTGTAAAACATCATCTGGAATGGGGTAATAAGACCAAAACTGAGAAGACCAGCGGTGTCGCCTAAAGCGTAGCCCAGTTTGTCTTTGAACTTGATGCCATGGGTTGAGTTATCCATCGTTTATCTCCTTTTAATTATTTACTTTACAAGCAGTGAAATACCACTTATGAGCATAAGCAGATATGTAAGCTGAAGAAATACATTCCTGCTCATTTTTTTGTATATCAGGTTACCTACAACAAGTGCGGCAACCAATACAGCGGTAGCAATTGCCATAAGCTTTAGTGTGGGCAATGTGAAATAGCCTGAATTATAATCTGTAAATGCTATTACACCATTTAATAAAATCCATGCGGACGAAAGGGTTGCACGGAATTCGTCCTTATCCTTCATCTTTGCACTTGCATAGGTTACAAGCAAGGGACCGCCACACACAAACATACCATGCACAAGCCCTGATATAATCAGCAGTATTGCAGATACAGGGGCAGGCAGGGGCTTATCGTCTTTTTTAGCATAAAATTTTATAGCATTCATCACTGCAAATACTATTACGATTATGCCAAGAGTTTTATACAGCAGGCTTTGGTTATTTACAAAATAATCCTTTATAAAGAAGCCTGTTACCATACCCACAAGCATTGTGGCAGTGATTTTAACCAGCTCTTTATAATTTATGTGTTTATATGTAAATATTACCACCCATATTGAAGCAAGCAGACCCAATACATTAAGTATAGGCTTAGCTATATCATAGCCAACCAGCATAATGGAGAAGGGCATTGCCAATACGGTGCCTGCAAAGCCTGTGATGCACTGCACTATGTTGGTGAGAAACACCACAAGCATAAATAATATTTCTTTAACCGTCAAAATCTGCAAACCTCTATTCCAAGCATGTTGCCAAGAGCTTCAACCTCTGCGGTAATATCACCCATAGCAACTGCGTAGTGAGGCTCCCAGCCTTCAAGCACAGCCTTGTTTATAATGTCATAGGAGTTATTCTCTGTTTCTATAACAATTGATGTGCCATAAAACTGACGGGGCTTATCAAGTGCCTTGCCCTTTGCAAGCATAAAGCGGAAAGTACCATCCTGTTTTCTGCCAATTCTGAATACTGTAACCTCAGGCTCTGCCTTACAGCCAAAGTCAAGAGTAGGGCCGATTTTACGGTTGCAGTGAAGGCCTGCGCAAGCGCCTGTATCTTCCCTTGCAAGTGAGCAGGCAGCCATACCACAGTGCCAGAAGGTGATGGTATTTTCATCTTCGCTGAGTGAAACAGGGTCACCAAAGAATACGCTCTTATCGGTAATTTTACCTGCTACATACATGCTTAAAGCACCATAGCTGTCAGCCTCGCAGGCGGCATAAACGCCAAGGTCATTAAGTATGCCGAGCACAGAGCAAACAGGGGTGCCAAATGCTGTAAAGAAATCGGGCCAGCATCTTGATGCAAGTGCGCCAACATTATTATTCTTTACATACTCAGCATAAGCTTTATAAAGCCTTGCAAAGTCCTCAACATTTTTACTGTCTATGCTATCAAGTCCGCAGATGCGTTCTGAAGCGTCCTCCAGGTAGGGCTTAATATCATCGGCTGTATAAGCCTTTGCAGTATCAATAAGCTCCCTTGCCTCAATACTGTCTACTGTTACGCCGAAGGTTTTAAGCATATCAAGGTCAAGTGCCCTGCCAAAGCCGAAGCCCTGAGGGGTGTGACCTACCTGAAGAAGCTTGAGGCTTCTCATTTCTTTTTTGATTTTTGCAGCACAGTAGGTAGCCTTAACCTTTGCTATTACCTTTTCCTCTTCAGGTGAGCCGAAGATATACTCAAAGCTTCTGCCAAAGTTTTTAATTGAGTTTGCAGCAGAGAATGCACCTGTAAGAGAATTAAGACGAAGCCTTGTGCCATCAATTACAGGCTCACGCAGAGTCCATAAAAGAATAGGGCAGTCAAATCTTTTAAGCACCTCGCTCATATAAGCGGAGTTTGCAAAGGTAAGATTCTGTACAATTACAAAGTCAGGGTTAAGTGTATCAAGATAAGCGGTGAGCTTATCAATAGTAAGCAGCATCTCACCGGGCACAGAAACGCTTTCGTCTATACTCTTGAGAAGCTTTATACTTTTTTCAAATTCATTCTGAGCACTTTCAAGGTGAAATGTGCCTACACCAATAGGAATATAAGCAGCTGAAAATTTCATACATCAGTCCTCAATTCCGTTTACAATTTTATAGGTTGCTCTGAAGTCGCCCTTAGCCATACCCATTTCCATACCTTTTTCAAATACGCTCTTGCATACCTGAAGACCGGGCATTTCTTTGCCCTGCTGTGCGGCTAAGCGCTGACAGATACCAAGGTCCTTATTTTCATTCTCAAGTGAGAAGGCGGTAGTCCAGTTGTGATTTTTAAGATTCTCTTTCTGGCTCTGAAGGTAGAAGTTGCCTGCACCGCCGTAGGATACTGCAGTGGCAAAATCATCAACAGAAATACCAAGGCTCTGTGCAAGACCGAGAGTTTCGTTTACACCATTCTGAATTGCTGCTACAAGTGCATTGTGGCAGATTTTCATTGTGATGCCCATGCCGTTATCACCCATACGGATGGTGTTGCAGCCCATATATTTAAGAATAGGCTCAATAACGGGATAAAGCTCCTCATCACAGCCTACAAGCACACCGAGAGTGCCGTCAATAGCAGCAGGCTTTGACTTTACAACGGGAGCATCAGCAAACTGACCGCCCTTTGCTTTAATCATATTTGCACACTCTACTGAAACACTTGGGTCAATAGTGCTCATATCAATGCAGATTTTTGTTTCATCAATGTAGGGGAGTATGGTTTCATATACTTCCTTTACGTGAGCTGAGGTAGGCACCATAGTGATTATAACATCCGCATTTTTTGCTACCTCAATATTATCGCTGCAGGGGATACCACCAACTTTAGCAAGCTTTTCAACCTGCTCACGCTTGTGGTCATTTACATATACCTTGTCATCGTGCTTTTTTATAATGTTTTCGCTCATGGATTCGCCCATGATTCCAAGGCCTATAAATCCGATTTTCATTATTATTCCTCCGTAATTGTCTTATCCCATGCACCCTGGAATTTTGCAAGACCGTAATCTGTAAATGCGTGGTAGAAGCTCTCCTTGTAAACATCAAGACCAGCTGTAACAATATCTGCGCCTGCAACTGCACAGTCAACAATCTGTTTGCCGTTTCTTACAGCAGCACAGATAATCTGTGTTTCGCCAAGGAAACCATAGTTTGCATAAATATCAACTATATCCTGAATATACTGCTTGCAATCCTCACCGCTGTTTTCCTTCCAGCCGATAAAGGGGGAAACAAAGAGTGAAGCATTCTTTGCAGCAATAAGAGCCTGTGAAGCGCTGAATACAAGTGTAAGATTTGTACGAATGCCTTCCATCTCAAGCTTGCGTGCAGCGGTAATGCCTGCCATTGTGCAGGGAATTTTAATAACAAAGTTTGGGCACATTGCAGAAATTTTGCGTGCCATAGCTATCATTTCATCTGCATCATCAAGATGGGGATTTATTTCAACACTGATGGGGAATTTATCCCAGCCCTCAATGCCTTTCTCCTTTACAAAATCAGCAAGCTCGCCGATTACTGTATAGAAGGGCTTACCACTATTCATAATGTGGTTAGGGTTTGTGGTGATGCCGTCAATACCAAAGGTATCATAAGCCTCTCTGATTTCGTCAATTTTTGCACTGTCTAAAAAGTATTTCATTTTTATTTAACCTCCTGGGCTTTCTTTATTATCTCAAGCACATCTTTTGGTGCGTTTTTACGGTAGAATACAGCAGGCTGACCTAATGGGGTAACAACAAATACATTACCGCCTGAGTAGGCATTGCCTGTGCCAAACTGAATCCATTCGTCCTGTGGCAGATAAACCTCTCTTGCAGTAACGCCCTCTTTTATGACGGGGGCTACAAGGATATCTCTGCCAAGCATAAATTCATAGCTTTCGGTAAAAGCCTTTTCTTCGTTATAGTAGAAGAAAATTGGTCTTACTGCACCAATGCCCCTTTCAGCATTTTCTTTTACTGTCTTTTGAATATAGGGCTTAAGTGCTTTATGTATGCGACTCATTTTAACCTGATGGTTAAGCACTCTGTCGCTGTAGTCAAACTGTACGTTAAGGTCAGGGTTATTACCCTCATGGCTTCTCATTATGGGGGTAAAGGCTGCCATTTCACACCAGCGCATATAAAGCTCTTCATTTCTGCAAAGCTTACCAAAGGTGGTGTATCCGCCAATGTCGGAGTGTGAAAGACCGAAGCCACTACAGGTGAGTGAAAGCATTGCGGGTATAACTGAGGGTAAGCCGTTATCAAGGCTGAAGTCAACGTGATTGTCACCATTCCACATCATTGTGGAGTATTTAGGTGTTTCGGTGTGACCTGCTCTTGTAAAGAACATAATTTCCCCAAGCTTACCGCTCTCCTCAACAACCTCTCTGTTAAGCTTTGCCCAGAGTGCAGGCCAGGTGTTGTGTATAAGCTCGCCCTTTTCGCCATTGTAAAGCACAGCGTCAGTAGGCAGATATTCACCAAAGTCTGCCATCCAGCCTGAAAGACCGAAATCTATCATATTCTTTTTAATTATGCCTTTAAGCCAATTCCACGCATCAGGGTTTGTCAAATCCACCATAGCTGCAGGGAAGGTGGTAATGGTTACCATGTAGTCATTGCCCTTTTTATCCTTTACGCAGTAGCCTTTTTTGCTTGCATACTCATAAAGAGGCTTTTCAATAGCAAGGAATGGGTTACAGTAGCCCATTACCTTTATGCCCATTTCATTAAGGGACTTAATTGCAGAATCAAGGCCGGGATAAAGCTCCTCATCCCATTCCCAGTTCCACATAAGCTGCTTGCCAAAGGCGGTAATTCTTCTGCCTTCCCAGTCCTGAATCCAGACACCGTTTACATCCATGCCTTTTTCAACGCAGCGCTGTACCTTGCCAAACATAATATCTGTGCCACCCTGAATGCCGAGGATTGCTCCGTCATAAACCCAATCGGGAAGCTCAGGCTGTCTGCCAAGCAGATTTGTAAGCTCCTCAAGTACATCCTCAAAGGTGTGACCGAAGCCTATGGAGAAATTGGCAACAGAATCAAATTTTAATATATGTCTGTCTCTCTGAGTAAAGTCAAATACGCATCTTGCATTGCACTCTGAGTGGAAGAAATATCTGCGGCTTGATAAAAATGTAGGCTGTGCGTAGTAGGTTTCATAGCTTTCAAATTTATCTTTTTTGGTTGAATTTCTGATACCGAGTGTTACTTTTGCAATTTTTTTGGAAAGTACCCTTGCATTCTGATGCTCGGCAACCCACACATTTACCTTTTTACCTCTTAAATCAAACTCGGTAAAGGTTTCGCCTGTGCCGTAGATATGCTCATCAGCAATAGCGGGGATGAAAAATTTAAGGCGGTTGTAGTCACCAAGGTCCTCAAATTTAACATCAAGGCGGTTGCCGACAACCTTAAAGTGCATTTTGCCTTCGCTGAGAGTTACTGTTGCATTATTCTCATCTATGAGACGAATGCTTACAAGCTTTAAGGGCTTATCAAAGCTTTCTTTCTCTTTAATTTTGAAGCTGCCTCTGTCCATTTCAAAGGTATTTGTACCATTGCCTACATGGAAGCGGTCATCACCGGGAGCAAAGGTAAATACGCAGTCGTCATTATTGAATATCTGAAGTACGGAGCCGTACATTTGCATTCTTACCATACAATAACCTCCAGAACATAATAAACTGAGTATATAATATAATATTTTATAAAATAATGCAATAAAGAAATATGTGAATATAAAATTAAACCGCCCTTTTG
>JAKSQR010000075.1 GCA_024404065.1 Clostridia bacterium
GTGCCTGTGCTTACCTTCTCACTTATCGGCACACTGTTTATGATTCAGGGCTATTTCTGGTCCATCGTAAATATGATAGTAAGTGATAACTTAGGCTTCCTGCCGAAGAAAACGGAAAAAATGTTTTACATACTGTATTTCTTCTTTACAGGGCTTGGCATACTTTTCCTTGTATTTGATTTTTCGCTTATTATTCCATTCCCTGACAGACTTGTAAGATATGTAACCACCCTGCCGGGTATGAATATGAAAAATATATGCAAAATTATGGGTGCCCACTGGATTAACGTAGGCTACGGCGGTGCAAGAGCTATTTTCATCCGTAAAAAATGGCTCCCCAAGCTTGGCAGATACAAGCTTTTTGCATACTTCAACGTAATACCTCAGATGATACTTGTACTTCTCATCTGCTGGCTTCCCCTTTACAATAACCCACTTACAGACCGTATATGGCAGTTATTCTTACTTTTCCAGCTTTATGGTATGTACACCTACACAGGCAGTGCTACAAACATTTCTCAGACTATATCCCCTGACCCCCACGAGAGAATGCTTGTTAAGTGCTACCCCGAAAAGCTTTCTCACCTGGTAAATACCGTTCTGGTTATTACTCTGCTGCCTATGCTGGCATCATCACTTACAGGCGATATTACAAACATCAACACTTACAGATATATTATCCCCATTATGATGATGTTCTGCTCACTTATAATGTTTGCAGGTCTTGGTCAGATTAAAGAAAGAATACCTCAGCCACCTCTTGAGAAGAAAAAATACATCCCATTCTGGGATGGCATACACGGTGTTATCAGAAACAAATACCTCTGGCTTCGTGCCATAGATGGTCTTATTGATACCCTTGGTAACGGCGGACTTGCAGTTAAGGATATTATACTTATTTACACATGGCGTGAGCGTGGTATAATCTACGTTATAATTCAGAACCTTATCTCTATGATGGGTAACCCCGGTGCATTCCTTGCCCCCTGGATTCGTAAAAGATTCCAGTACAGAACACTTATTATATTCAAGCGTCTTGTACTTGCAGGTGAAAGCGCAGGCTACATCATTGCCTGCTGGGTATTTAAGGATAACTACTTTATGAGTGGTCTTATAATGCTTATCTCCATGTGCATTGGTGACGCTCTTACATCTGCCCTTAAGCTTGCTGAAGAGGATATGACCGTAAGACTTCGTGACTATCAGATGTACCTTAGCGGTGAAAGACTTGAAAACTATCAGGGCGTTGTAAGCTGGTTTACAAACCCCTTCGGCGCACTTGTTTCTCTTATTATCCCCATTCTTTTCTACAGAGTTGGTTTTACATCAGACTACGATATTCTTTTTGTAGATGATATAAGAAGCCTTTGTATGATGATTGGTGTAGGCTTTGACCTTGTAGGTCATATACTGTGTACTCTTCCCTATATTTTCTTCTGGGATTACACAGATGAAAAGCATGAAAAGGTTATTGAAGTGCTTGAAAAGAGAGAAGCCCTTGCAAATGCAGGTGCCTCTCAGGAAGAGATTTATGCCGTTGGCAGAGAAGACTGATAAACGAATTTCCTCCACCCCTGGTGGAGGATTTTTGCATTTAATATTGATATAAAAAATATATTGTTATATAATGTAAAGGTAAGTTTTTTGTAGGAGAATAATTATGAAAAAAACAGCCTTAAAAGCCATTACAGTTATTATGGCATTTATATTACTCAGCTCCTGCCTTTCGGTATTTGCCCTTGCTGCAGGAGTAAGCTTTACAGACGATAAAACAGGTGTTGTTGTAACTGCCCCTGAGGGATGGTCAAAGGGACCTGACTTCAGTACAGAAAACAAATCGTCATACAGCTGGATTATGGTAACACTTTATAACTATACTGTTGAATCTCAGAAGGTTATAGCAGTAAATATTTATGATATGTGGTCCGATATGTATGGCGGCAGCAGTAATGCTCAGAGGACCCGTGAGGAGCTTTATGCAGAAACCTTAAGCGATTCAGATCTGGACAATCTCCTCAAAGCAGAGCTGAATGGTGCAAAGTATGAAAAGGTAAGCATAGGTAAAAACACTTATGTAAAAGTATCCGATACATCATCAGTTGCAGATAGCGAAATGTACCTTTACCTTAAAGACGGCTACATTTTCTCATATTCTTATTTCAACTCAGAATCTGATGGCAACACAAAGGATTTTGAAAAGCTGCTTAAGGATGTTGACTATTCACAGCTGCCTGAGCCTGAAGCAAAGGGCAGTGCAGTTAAGGTTATAATCGCAGTAATTGTAGCTTTAGCGGTAATCGGCGTTGCAGCGTTTTTTGCTTTTAAGTTTTTTAAGGGTAAGAAAAAGACTGAGGCAGATACTCAGCCTATGCCACCTCAGGTGCCTTCATATACTCCTGACCCTGACCCTGTGGTATATATTCCCCCTCAGCAACCGGCATATAACCCAAGAGAGGACTACACAAAGGTATTTAACCCTCAGCCTGCACGTAACCCACGTGAGGATTACACAAAGGTATTTACACCTCAGTCACAGCCCACTTACACAGTAAAAACTGAGCCTGTTGTTGAAGAAGCTCCCGTAAAAACCTACGATATTCCCATCTCTCAGGCTCCTGTTGCAATACCTTATCAGGTTGCCCTGAATGATGAATCGGATGATTTTGAGGATATATTCTCATCACCCGAAAAAGCACAGGCTGCAAAAACTGCACCTGCAGCAAATCCATTTGTAAAGGCTGATGAATCTCCGGAAGAAGCTGCAGAAGAAACCGCACCTGCTGAGCAGGCTGTTAAAGAGGAAGCGCCTGCACCGGTAGTAATACCAAAGCCCATTAAATACTGCCCACAGTGTGATAAGACCTTCCCAAGCGGATTTTTCTGCCCCACCTGCGGAAACCTGCTTGAAAGTAAATAATTGTTACAATCCCCCCTCTTTTGAGTGGGGATTTTTCTTGAAATAGCGTGTATTATATTATATAATAAATGTGTATATTTCAGTGAGAGGAGTCCCGTGATGAAAAAGACTATGAAAAAGGCTGTTGCCCTTTTGCTTACTCTTATTTTATTTTGCGGTGCAATAGGTATATCTGCATACGCAACAAGCGGTAATATTGATATGAATATTATTGCTGAAACAAGCAAGGTAGCAGTAAATATTGAAAGAGAAGGCGTTGTTTTACTTAAAAATGAAGATAATGCCCTTCCCCTTAATAATGCAAAGCTTAACATTTTTGGCGTTGGCTCTGCATTCCCCTATATCGGCGGCACAGGCTCAGGCTGTACCACATCCGATAACCCTGTTTATCTTTATGACGCACTTGATAAAGCAGGCGTAGAGTACAACAAGGAGCTCCGTAAGCTTTATGAGGCAAATGGTGGCAAGAGTGACCTGCCCTACGTTGACCACACAATTATCAACAACCTCTTAAACCTTGCACTTCTTCAGAATGCTATTGATGAGATGGACCCCAAAAAGCTCACTCAGAAGGTTATGGATAACGCAAAGGCTTACTCTGACACAGCCCTTATTGTTATTGGCCGTACAGGTACTGAAAACAGTGATATCAGTATGGATACCCTTCGCCTTAGCAAGAATGAAAAAGCTATGGTTGAAAAGGTTTGCTCCACTTTCTCAAAGGTTATCGTTATGTTTAATACAGGTAACGTAATGGAGATGGGCTGGCTTGATGAATATGACAGCGTAAAAGCAGCACTTGAGGTATGGATTCCTGGTGAATTCGGCTTTGAGGGTGTTGTTGATGTGCTTACAGGTAAGGTTAATCCCTCAGGCAGACTTAATGACACTATCGCATATAAGCTTGCAGATTATCCCTCAACAGAAAACTTTGGTGACTACACCTTCAAGGGCTCAAAGGATAAGTACGTTGAGTATATGGAAGGCATATATGTAGGCTACAGATATTTTGAAACCATGGCAAAGGATAAGGTACAATTCCCCTTTGGCTACGGTCTTTCATACACAACCTTTGAGCAGAGCATAACAGATAAAAAATGCTCAGAGGATGAAATCAGCGTAACAGTTAAGGTTACAAACACAGGTGATGTAGCAGGTAAGGATGTTGTACAGCTTTACTACTGCCCACCCTACATTAACGGCGGCATTGAAAAGAGCGCTATTGTGCTTGCAGCATTTGACAAAACAGATGTGCTTAAGGCTGGTGAAAGCCAGACACTTACCCTTACATTCAATGTAAGAGATATGGCATCTTATGACTATAAGAACGCACAGGCATACGTGCTTGACAGCGGCGATTACAAAATCTGCCTTGGCAAAAATGTAAGAGAGCATTATGACAGCTTTACATACACAGTAAATGATACTGTTGTTTACAATAAAGACGCCAAAACAGGCACAGCTATAAAGAATCTTTTTGACTTTGCTTACAGCGGATTTACAGTATTTTCAAGAAGTAATCCAAAGGGTACATATCCTAAGTCAAGAGAGCGTCAGGCTACTGATGAAATCAAAAAGGCAGACAGCCTTCCTGAGCCTGTAAAAGAAGGCACAGCACCAAAAACAGGTGTTAAATACGACAAGACTATCACCCTTCAGGATGTTGCAAAGGATGAGAGCCTCTGGGATAAATTCCTTGATCAGTTTACTCTTGATGAAATGTGCACTATGGTAGGTGACGGCGGTTATGAAACAGCTGGTGTTGACAGACTTGGTGTTCCTCACACATTTGACGATGATGGTCCTTTAAGCGTTAAGGGCCGTAACGGTACAGTATTCTCAGACAGCGGTACAGCTTACCCCAATGAGGTTTGTGTAGCTTGTACATGGAATATTGACCTTGCTGAAGCTATGGGCGAAGGCGCAGCTAAAGAAGCCTACGATATGGGCGTTGACGTTTGGTATGCACCTGGTGTAAATATTCACAGAACTCCCACAGGCGGCAGAAACTATGAGTATTACTCAGAAGACCCCTACATTTCAGGTAAGATGGCTGCAGCAGTTATCAGAGGCTGTAACAAGGGCGGTCTTGTAACTACAATTAAGCACTTTGCTATGAATGACCAGGAAACAAACCGTGGTGGTATTTCAACCTGGGCTGATGAGCAGACCATAAGAGAGATTTACCTTAAGCCCTTTGAAATTGCAATTAAAGAGTGTGAGCCTTTAGGCGTAATGAGCGCATATAACCGTATAGGCGCACAGTGGTGCGGCGGCTGCAGTGCTTTACTTAAAGGTATGCTCAGAGAGGAATGGGGCTTTAACGGATTTGTAGTTTCCGACTATTCATCCAACTTTACAGGCAGCGGCTACATGAGCCCTGCAGTAGGTGTATATAACGGCAACGATGTAATGCTTACAGGTATTTATGCCCTTCAGAAGCCCTCTACAATAGGCTCACTTAAGGCAGCATATAAGAGAGACCCCATCGGCTTTGGTACAGCACTCAGAGAGGCTACAAAGCACACCTGCCAGATGAAGATACACACATTCATCTTCAATAACCCAAGACAGTTCCCCGATGCTGGCAGACTCAGCAACTGGTTTATTGATATTACAAGCTGGAAGTGGGAATCACCCTTCACAGTTTCAGCCCTTAAATATGCTTTATCCAATATCGTAAACGGATTCTGCTGGATTGTTTATAAGATTCTTATGTAACAGAAAATCCCACTCTTCGGAGTGGGATTTTTTATCTTAATGTATATTTATTCATAATTAACTGATATAATATCAATAAGGAAGTGATACTATGGTTAAGCTTAACCCTGATGAAAATATAGTTAAAATGATTAAAGAAGGTCTTAAACGAAAGGGCGGATACTGCCCCTGCAAAATGGAAATAAATGAAGATAACAAATGTATGTGCAAGGAATTCCGTGAGCAGATAGCTGACCCTGATTTTGAAGGCTTCTGCCACTGTATGCTCTACTATAAATCCAAAGATTAAGGAGAATTAAAATGGAAATAAAAATAACAAAGGATAACTTTGAAAGTGAAGTATTAAACTCAGATATTCCTGTACTTATTGACTTCTGGGCAACATGGTGTGGACCTTGTCAGATGCTTGCACCTACCATTGCAGAGATAGCTGAGGAAAAGGCAGGCGAAATAAAGGTATGCAAGGTAAATGTTGACGAAGAGCCTGAGCTTGCAAATGCCTTTAAGGTAAGCAGCATACCTATGCTTGCAGTAATCAAAGACAAAGCAGTAACTAATATGGCAGTAGGCTATATGCCCAAAGAAAAGGTACTTGAGCTGTTATAATGCGAAAACATCCCACTCAGAAGGTGGGATGTTTTTTAATCGTCATCATCAAAGCTTACGGGAGTTTCACTCCATATAAAATCAGGGTTTTCAATAAGCATAAGCTCATATCTTTTTTTATACTCATTAAGGCTCAGGTTGTTTGCTCCCCCTGCGTAATCGGGGTCATTATTCTGCGCCTTATCATTTTCCCAGCCGCAGATTTTACATATATCATAGGTGCCATTCTGAGAGAATTTATACTTGCCACAAACGGGGCAGATAAAATATTTATGCCTTAATTTCATAGCCTGACCTCTTTATCAGATAATATCCTTTATAAGCAGGAGTGTGCCCTCTTTTGTGTAAACCTTAGCCTTTTTGCCCGGCAGCACTTCATTGCTGAAGCCGTACTGATAGCGGGTAGTAATTTCGCCATCTGTAAGGGGGAACTTTGCATTTTCAATAGTTATACCCTTTGCAGTGCCTTCAATATTTACAAGTGAAAAATAGGGGTACTTATCGCTGATATGCTCAGGCTCTGTGCCGATAATTGAAAGCTCTGAATATTCATCAATCATAACAGCTTTTTTGCCGTTATCGTAAAGATATAAAAGCAGATAAATATTGCCTAAGGTGTGGTCAATTCTGCCGCCTGTTACTCCTATAAGCACAAAGCTTTCAAATCCCCTTTTTATGCCTTCCCTTGCGGCATAGACTGTATCGGTATCGTCCTTTGCACGGGGAAGCACTATGGTTTCAATATCCATATTGGGGTTTTCGTGAGAATCAAAGTCGCCTACAATAAGGCTTGGCTTAAATCCTAAATTATCAAGATGTTTAAGTCCGCTGTCGCAGTATATAAAATAATCGTCACGGTGTAAAAAAGATTTTACTCTTTCGTAGTTATTTATATCTGCACCGCCTATTATAACGCAGTTGCTCATTATATCACCTTAGTTAAGCTTTTCAAAAATTTCTTCAAAATCAGATAAATCAGCGGAGTAGCAATCTGCCTCAGCCTTCAT
>JAKSQR010000076.1 GCA_024404065.1 Clostridia bacterium
TGCTGAGTGAATCAGAAAGTATACCCTTAGAATAGTCATAAAGACCAAATACAACGGTAGGTTCACCATTTTCATCACGGTAGGATTCTGTAACTACTGTTGCCTCAATATCATCATAGAGAGTATTGATATACTTCTGGATGTCAATAAGATCAGCTGCATTAACAGGGTCACCTGATTCGCCTGTGTAAGCGTATGTACCAATCTGTACCCACTTATCAACCTCTGTTTCGGAGATTACGTTGCCTTCCTCATCCACTTCGGTAATGGTTTCTGTCTCATATTCCATGGGAAGAACCATGATGGCAACCTGAACGCCGAATACGGGCTTAAGTGTGATTTCTGTTATATCGCTTGTGAAAGTGATTGTATTGCCTGTGTATGTGTTGCCGTTTTCATCCTTCCAGCCGCTGAATTCGCCTGCATCTTCCTTAGTGGGAACAAATGCGGAGATATCAAAGCCTGTGATAGGAGCGGTAAGAGTGATAAGGCCTGATTCCTCATCAAGAGTTGCACCCTCAGGAATTGTTTCAAGTACAGCACCATCAAGGTCGATAGTAACTGCAACTTCGCCGTCAGATGTAACTGCTACGTAGGTAGCCTCACCTGTAACTGTAACCTTTGCAAGGTCATCAGCTGTGTAAAGCTTGCCGTCAGCATCCTTCCACTTATAGAAGTTTTCAATACCTGAAGCATCGGGAGCCTGAACCTTCTGACCCTTCTTGCCTGTTACGCCTGCGTAAACCTCTTCGCCATTCATGAATGTGAGAGCTACGGAAGCCTTGTTGATATCAAAGGTCATAGGACCTGTAATTGTAAGCTCTGCAAGCTCAGCAGGAGTGTACTCGGTGCCTGTAGCTGTATCAATCCACTTGTAAACATCGTATGTGTCTGCATCGGGGATATCTGCAGCAGCAAGCTTCTTGCCCTTCTTACCTGTAATAGTTGCTATTTCATCCTCGCCATCCTTGAATGTGATGGGAGTTGAAGCTTTGATTACTGTGAAGGTAACATTTCTTGCGATTACCTGTGAAGCTACCTGCTCAGGTGTAAGAGCTGTGCCTCTTGCATCTGCCCACATATAGATATCGTACTGTGCATCAGTGGGGATATCCTTAACAGCTACTGAGCCGTTCTTGGGAACCATAACCTTGCTGATTACAGTACCGTCTGTATCTGCAAATGTAACTTCCTTATCGTCACTTGCTGTAAATGTCCAGTCAGCATCCTCAACGATGAAGCTGCTGATGGGGTCAGAGTTTGTTCTGCTATCCCAGTAAACGCTGTACATTTCGTCGCCTGTAGCATTTTCGTTTATTGTATAGAGCTCAGGAACAACCTTAACATAACCGCTTGTGTAACCATTGAGGTTAGCGTTAACCTGAAGGTTGAAGCTGAAGATGGGTTCGTCATCTGATGTTAAATCAGCAGGAACCTGATATCTTGCATAACCATCGTGAGCAGCTGATGTACCTTTGAGTGTGATTTCTGCAAAGGTCCAGTTGTTTTCAAGCTCATCAGCTGTAACTACGCCCTCAAGGTACTCTGCAACTTCGCCGTCAGGGAAGATATCATCTTCAACAGCCTCTACGGTGTTGTTTGCAACTGTAGCCTTAACGGGCTTTGATGCGCCTGCGTCATAGCTGGGACGCTGTACGCCGCCGGTTACGCTCTCTTTGAAGAACTTCTTGTCAAATACAAGGCCGATTACGGAATTCTGCCAGATAGTCTGGTCTGACTTAAGGTAAACGTTACAGGTGATTGTTTCACCTTCGCTTACGTTGGCGGAATCCTTGGAGATAACCTCGCCCTTGGAGTTTGTGAATGTAGTAGCGATGTATACGAATTCTTCGTACTCATCTGTTAAGTCCTCATAGTCCTTAACACCGTCTACCACAGTAGCGTTAGTTACAAAGCCAACTATTACAGTGCTGAGCACCATAATGAGGCAAAGAATAACGCTGAGGATTTTCTTTGTTTTAGACATTTTGTTTCCTCCTTAAAAAGAGATTGCATTTGGAGCCAAATTCCGAGCCAAACAGAATTAGGCTATTTTTACCGCTACATTATATTATATATATAAACAATATGCAACACCTTTTTTATATAATAAATAAAAAAAGCGCAAAGTTTTTACACTTTGCGCAAAAATGAAACATTAAATTCGTGCAATTCCACAATCCTTTGCGGCCTTTGCAACTGCTTTTGCTACTGCAGGAGCAACCCTCTCATCAAAGGGAGCAGGTAAAACATAATCTGCATTAAGCTCCTCATCACTTATAAGCTCTGCTATTGCGTAAGCTGCAGCAAGCTTCATCTCTTCGTTTATATCACTTGCTCTGCAATCAAGAGCACCTCTGAAAATACCGGGGAATGCAAGCACGTTATTTGCCTGGTTGGGGTAGTCACTACGGCCTGTGCATACTACTGCGGCACCTGCTGCCTTAGCCTCATCAGGCATAATTTCGGGTACGGGGTTAGCCATTGCCATAATGATGGGCTTCTCTGCCATAGTGCCTATCATCTCAGCTGTAACAAGGCCTGCCTTTGAAACGCCTACAAATATATCTGCGCCCTTCATAGCGTCAGCAAGTGTACCTTCAATATTGTCGTTATTTGTGAAAGCAGCAATACGGTCAACTGCGGGGGTGTTACCCTCCTTACGGCTGATTATACCCTTACTGTTACACATAATAATATTCTTTGCACCACAGGCGTGGAGAAGTGCGCCGATTGCAGCACCTGCTGCGCCTGCACCGCTCATTGCTACTGTACAATCCTCAATCTTTTTGCCTACTACCTTAAGTGCATTAAGTGTAGCTGCAAGCACTACAACTGCTGTACCGTGCTGGTCATCGTGGAAAACGGGAATATCGCAGATTTCCTTAAGCTGCTTTTCAATCTCAAAGCAGGCGGGGGCTGAAATATCCTCAAGGTTAATGCCACCGAAGGAGCCTGAAATAAGTGAGATGGTTTTAACCATTTCGTCAACATCCTTGGAGCGTACGCAGATGGGGAGTGCATCTATATCAGCAAACTCCTTGAAGAGAAGGCACTTGCCCTCCATAACAGGCATACCTGCCTCAGGGCCGATATCACCAAGACCAAGTACAGCAGTACCATTTGTGATAACTGCAACTGTATTCCAACGGCCTGTAAGCTCAAAGCTCTTGCTGTAATCCTTCTGAATTTCAAGGCAGGGAGCTGCTACACCGGGAGTGTAAGCAAGTGAAAGCTCATCTCTGTTTGAAGCGTGTGTTTTTGTTTTAACTGCAATTTTGCCCTTCCACTCATAGTGAAGCTTCAGGGACTCTTTCATGTAATCCATTATTTTGCCCAACCTTTCGCACATTCTACGGCCTTTTTCCAGCCTGCATAAATTTCATTTCTCTTTTCAAGATCCATCTGTGGCTTGAAAATTTTATCTACCTGACGGTTATCCTGAATATCCTCTGTGCTGCTCCAGAAGCCTACTGCAAGGCCTGCAAGGTAAGCTGCACCGAGGGCTGTGGTTTCAACAGTTTTAGGTCTGTTTACATCGCACTGAATCATATCTGCCTGAATCTGAAGCATAATATCGCTTACACTTGCGCCGCCGTCTACACGAAGCTCAGTAAAGTCAATACCGCTGTCCGCCTTCATTGCCTCAAGCAAATCTGTCATCTGATAGCAGATAGCCTCAAGCACACTGCGGGCAATGTGAGCTCTGTTTACGCCTCTTGTAAGGCCAACAATTGTGCCACGGGCGTACATATCCCAGTAGGGTGCGCCAAGACCTGTGAAGGCAGGCACAAAGTAAGCACCGTTTGCATCAGGCACGCTCTCAGCAAGCTCATCACAACGGCGTGCGTTATCAATAAGATGTACCTCATCACGAAGCCACTTGATAACTGAGCCGGCATTGAATGCGGAGCCTTCAATAGAATATTCAACCTTATCGCCAATGCCCCAGGCAACGCCTGTAAGCAGATTATTGGTGGAGTGAACTCTCTGCTCACCTGTATTCATAAGCAGGAAACAACCTGTACCATAGGTATTCTTTGCCTGACCGGGCTCAAAGCAAGCCTGACCAAAAAGTGCTGCAGGCTGGTCGCCGATTGCACCGCTGATGGGGATACCTTCAAGAGCCTCAAGGCCTAAAATGCCCTTTGCAACTCTGCCGTAAACCTTGCTTGAAGGTACGGGCTCGGGAAGGATGGACATAGGTATGCCAAGCTGCTGGCAAAGGTACTCATCCCAGCAAAGCTTATCAACATCAAACAGCATTGTTCTTGATGCGTTTGAGTAGTCTGTTACGTGAACGCTGCCACCAGTAAGGTTCCAGATAAGCCAGGTTTCAACTGTACCGAAGAGGAGTCTGCCCTCATCAGCAAGCTTCTTTGCCTCAGGTACGTTATCAAGAATCCATCTGATTTTTGTGCCGGAGAAGTAAGCATCTACAAGCAGACCTGTATGCTCCTTGATATAATCCTCAAGGCCTTCTGATGCCTTGATATCCTCGCAGAAATCTGCTGTACGGCGGCACTGCCATACTATTGCATTATAAACAGGCTTGCCTGTTGCTCTGTCCCACATAATTGTGGTTTCACGCTGGTTTGTAATGCCTATACCTGCAATTTCAGATGGCTTAATGCCACCGCTGATAAGGCAGTTAGCAACAGCCTGAAACTGGCTGTAAAGAATTGCAAGAGGGTCATGCTCAACCCAGCCTGCCTTGGGATAAATCTGCTCAAATTCATTCTGTGCCTTGCAGATAATATTACCTGCTTTGTCAAAAATAATAGCACGGGAGCTGGTAGTTCCCTGGTCAAGAGCCATTACGTATTTTGCCATAATTTTTCCCCTTTTATCAAATTTTAATTTGTATATTATTCAACGCCAAAGTATTTAATCGCATTGTTGTAGGCGATATCCTCTGCCATTTTGCAAAGTGTTTTTTCGTCGTAGGGGTACTGACCCTTTTCAACAAATTCGCCTAAAAGGTTGCACATAATTCTGCGGAAATACTCGTGCCTTGGGTATGAAAGGAATGAACGGGAATCCGTTACCATACCTACAAATTTACCAAGTGCACCAAGGTTGCCAAGAGCCTTCATCTGCTCACGCATACCATCAATATTATCATTAAACCACCAGGCTGAGCCAAACTGAATTTTGCTCTCTGCCTCAGGACCCTGGAAGTTGCCGAGCATTGTGCCGAGCACATAATTATCCTTGGGGTTAAGTGTAAATAAGATTGTGCGGGGAAGCTTATCCTCCCTTGCAAGTGAGTCAAGGAATCTTGACATCTTCTGAGCAATCATCTGGTCATCAAGGCTGTCAAAACCGCCGTCGGGGCCGATTGCCTCAAACATCTTTGTATTATTATTACGCATAGGACCAATATGAAGCTCCATACCCCAGCCACGCTCTGCATACTGTGCAGCAAGGAACTGAAGAAGGGCGGTCTTATACTGGTCTGCCTCATGTGCTGAAATAGCCTCACCTGCCTTGCCCTTTGCAAAAATTGTTTCAAGCTCTGCGGGGGTTGCAGGCTCATAGGGAAGGTATGAAAATGCGTGGTCACTTGCACGGCAGCCCATCTGAGCAAAGAAATTGATGCGGATAAGAAGCACCTCTTTAAGCTTTGCAAAGCTGTCAATTGATGTGCAGGCAGTTTTTTCCATATCTGCAAGCCAGGGTACAAATGCGGGTGCCTCAATGGCAAGAGCTTTGTCAGGTCTGAATGCGGGAAGCACCTTGCACTTAAAGGTTGCGTCCTTTGCTATAAGCTGATGATACTCAAGGGTATCGGCAGGGTCATCAGTAGTGCAGAGGTGTGAAACATTTGATTTCTCAATAAGTGCTCTGGGTGTAAAGCCACCTGCTTTGATTACTTCGTTAGCTTTATTCCAGATTTCGTCAGCTGTATCGGCAGAGAGTATATCCTCAATGCCAAAATATCTGCGAAGCTCAAGATGGCACCAATGATACATTGGGTTGCCTATAAGTGAAGGCATGCAGGAAGCAAATGCCTTGAATTTCTCGTAGCCGGTTGTTTCTGTGCCGGTAATATATTTCTCCTCAACGCCACAGCTGCGCATTGCACGCCACTTGTAATGGTCGCCGCCAAGCCAGAGCTGTGCTATATCTTCGGGCTCTTTATTCTCATAAATTTCTTTAGGTGAAAGGTGGCAGTGCCAGTCAAAAATGGGCATTTTATCTGCTGCCTCAAACATCTTAACTGCGGGCTCATTTTCAAGTAAGAAATCTGCACCCATAAATTCTTTAACCATGTTGAATACCTCCCTGATTAAATGAACAAAAATATGCAGAATAATTATATAATATATAAATACAATTTGCAAGTGTATAACAATATTCTTTTGCGCTTTGATTTTTATTACCCACGATATGATAAACACTCAGAGCATTCCCCAAAAAATCTGCATAAAAAAAGAAAAAGCAGCCAATTCCATAAGGAACTGACTGCCATGTTTAGCTATTCAGTTATTACTCAGCAAAGCCTGTTTCAACAAGCTTAACGAGCTCTGTTACTGCATCCTCTTCGTCTGTACCTGAAGCGATGATGCGGATTGTAGTGTCGCCCATGATACCAAGTGAAAGAACACCAAGAAGGCTCTTTGCGTTAACCTTTCTCTCTTCCTTCTCAACCCAGATGGATGACTTAAATTCGTTTGCCTTCTGAATGAAATAGGTTGCAGGACGTGCATGAAGACCTACCTGATTCTGAACGGTTACATCTTTAACGAACATTTATATTGCCTCCTAAATAAGCATAAACATAATTTTCTGAATTTTGGATGAACCTATTATATCATTAAATTTAGGTTAGTCAACAAGGCGAAATCAATTTCGTTTTACAATCCAAAATGTTAAGATTTTATTAATTCATCTTTGGTTAAAATGACAACTACAAGCCTGTTTCTTTGGGCAAAAACAATGGTTTTATTGTAGTTTTGTGTTAAGCTTATTCACATTATTGTGCAAAATTATCATAAACTTTTCATCTTTGAAATTGATTTATGCACCCTGCACAAGAGGGATTTCAGGCACTATCTCAGGGCTATGTAGGTGTAGATTATGCCCGACTCATTAAGGGCGGGATATGCCCCCATAAAGGTAAATGATGTGCCGTTTTTTATCCTGAAGCCCTTTACATTAAGCTCCAATCCAAGGGAGCCTGCGCCCTGTATTCCCATACCGCTGTACAGCTT
>JAKSQR010000077.1 GCA_024404065.1 Clostridia bacterium
GCTGTAAGCTGCAGACGTTTTTGCTTATATTCATCAACTGCCTCTGCAGGGCGCTGCCTGGTGCTTATATCTCTGGTTTTAACCTCCACAAAGCAGAGCTTACCATCCTTCTGGGCAATTATATCTGCCTCACCAAAGCGGCACACATAGTTAGTGGTAATAATCTTATATTTATTATCCCTCAGGTATCTTGCTGTGTAGATTTCGCCCCACACACCTGTTTTATTTCTTATCATTTATTATCACCGATAATCTTTTTAAGAAAGGTAAGGCGATGATGCTCTGATATACCGTTTGCCTCTATGCACTCATAGTGAAGCTTTGTGCCGTAGCCCTTGTGCTTTGCAAAGCAATACTGTGGCATCTGTTTATCAAGCTCCAGCATATATCTGTCCCTGCTGACCTTTGCAAGTATAGATGCTGCGGCTATTGATGGGCTTTTGCCATCACCCTTTATAATTGTTTCACCGTCAATATCAAGGGGCGGCATTCTGTTGCCGTCTATCATGGCAAAATCTGCCTTTACGGGCAAGCCCTCAACTGCCTTACGCATAGCAAGGAAGGTAGCCTGCAATATATTTATCTCATCTATGGTTTTTGCGTCAACTGAGGCAATGCTGTAAGCAATAGCTTTTTCGCATATTACATCAAAAAGCTGCTCACGTTTCTTTTCGCTGATTTTTTTAGAATCATTAAGCCCTTCAATTTCAAGACCCTCAGGCAAAATTACTGCAGCCGCATATACGGGGCCTGCAAGGGGACCTCTGCCTGCCTCATCCACACCGCAAATTGCCTTGTAGCCTTTTGCTGCGGCCTCAATCTCATAAGTATAATCCATAATTCACCTTATTTTAAAAACTGCTTATCTACTACCTGTGAGAGAAGCTTTTTAAGATATTTTACTGAAAACTCACTGTATGTTTCTTTAAGGCCGTGCTTTGAGGCAAGGTCCTCTGTATAGTCATCCAGCAGGTATACTCTTATATTGCTCTGATTCATACCATAGTGGGTTACAACGCCCTTAATCTCTATATTTTCAAGAGTTACACGGTATGGGTCAGGGTTTTTAACTATATCAAATGTAAGCAAACCACCAAGCACATACTCAGGCTTTTCCTGAGCAGAAACAAAGTTGCCAAGTGACCATACAACAAGTGTGCGTGGCTTTTCCTTACTGTCATTTTCAATATATTCAACAGACTGCACCATGTGAGGATGAGTGCCTACTATAATATCTGCACCCCACTCAGCCATTTTCTCTGCAAGGGCTCGCTGTGCATCAGTTGCCTCTGTTTCATACTCATTACCCCAATGGGCAAGCACAACTACCACATCAGCCTTTTTATTGGCATAGCTGAGGCTTTCACTAAGCCAGCTTTCGTGCTCTGCCATTGCAAGCTCTGCCTCAGAATCATCGGGCAGCTTATGGTTACCGTTTACACTCTCGGTAAAGGCTATATAGGCAATAGAAACGCCATTTACACGCTGTATGGCAACTCTCTGGCTTTCCGATTTATCTCTGTATGCGCCTACTGTGATTACATCACTTTTAGTATTCCAATAGTTTAATGTGTTTATAAGACCCTGCTCGCCATAATCAAGAGAATGGTTTGTGGCTAAGTCAATCACATTAAAGCCTGCCTTTACAAGGTCATCACCAAGCTGCTCAGGGGCATTGAGGAAGCCCTCACCTGATACACCGTGTGTGGAGGAAATAAGACCCTCCTGAGTGATTACAGCTGAATCTGCTGCAGTGATGTACTCTGCAATATTATCGTAAAGATAATCAAACTTATAGTTATCACGGGTTTCACGGGAGTTTGCCTGGTCTATAATTTTAGTCTGAATAAAATTGTTGCCCGCTACCACAACCTTGGCACGCTCAAAAATCTCATCATCCTCAAGGTCTGTGGTAAGGTTTTCTTCAGAGGTTTCCTCTGCCTTTGCAAACAGAATTACTCCGAGGCTTACAACATCCAGAAAAAGTATTGCGGCAAGGATAAATGCCATTATTTTTCTCATCGGAGCACCTCCTTAGTTTAGTCTAATGTAAGCTTACCCAGCTTGCCTCCCCTGTACTCATCAAGGAGCATAACTGCGCAGCGCTCTGTATCATATTCGCCCTTTTTGAGGAGCATTCCCCTCTTTTTGGCAATAAGCTCAAGAAGCTCATAAGGCTCAAGCTCTTCAAAATCTTCTATTTTATATCTGTCCCTCAGGCGGTCGGGGTAATCCCTCTGAAGCACTATGAGAAGCCTTATGGCAATCTCCTGTATATCAAGGATATCGTCCTTTACTGAGCCGATAAATGAGAGCTTGAAGCCGACCTCAGGGTCCTCAAATTTAGGCCACAATACACCGGGTGTATCAAGCAGCTCAATGCCCTGACCTATGTTAAACCACTGGTTACCTCTTGTAACGCCTGGCTTATCTGCAACCTTCGCCTTCTGCTGGCGTGCCATACGGTTTATGAAGGAGGATTTGCCTGTATTAGGTATACCTACTACCATAACTCTCAGGGTTTTACCGCCCATACCACGGTCAATATTCTGCTGTATTTTATCTTTAAGCACTTCTTTTACTGCGGGCTGAAATTTTTCAAGCCCTTTACCGCTGCGGCAATCCACAGGCAGAGCCTTCATGCCCTCATCTGCAAATTTTTTAATCCATTTTGCAGTGCTTGCATCATCCGCAAGGTCGCTTTTATTAAGAAGTATTATACGGGGCTTGCTGCCCACAATCTCATCAATTTCAGGGTTTCTGCTGCTTACAGGCAACCTTGCATCCACAAGCTCACATACAGCATCCACAAGAGGGAGGCTCTCTTTTATAAGCCTGCGGGTTTTTGCCATGTGGCCCGGAAACCACTGAACAACCATTTTTTCGTTCATAATTTATCCTATCTTAAACTGTCCGAAGGGCATCATTCTGAAATATGCCTTACCAAGAATATATTCCTCTCTGATTGTGCCTACACGCATATCACGGCTGTCGGTAGAGGCATTACGGTTATCACCCATTACAAATACGTGACCATCGGGCACTACAAAATATCCCTCGGGACCTACCATATTATAGAAATCCTCAGGGTCTGTTGCAGGCTCACTGATGTAGGGCTCATCAAGAGCAACACCATCTACATAAACAACGCCATTTACAAAATCAATAGCAACTGTCTGACCCTCGGTAGCAATTACTCTTTTTACAAGAGTAGGCTCAATGTAGATGTAATTTGAGGGCTGGCAGGTAACTACAATCTGACCTGGCTTTATATCCTTATCATAGGCAGAAAGAATAATCCTGTCCTTATCGTGAAGAGTGGGGAACATAGAGCTGCCGCTTACACCAACTGTTCTGAAAAAGAAGGTGAATGCAATAGCAACAATTACAACTGCCAGAGCAATAGTGGATACAAAGTCAAATATGCCTCTGTACTTCTGCGCATTATCATTATTTACTTTTACCATTTCCTCATTATCCATTGCCATTCTCCTTGTAGATAAGGCTGCCTGTATCGGGTCTTACCCTGAAAAAGGCTTTGCCAAAAACATATTGCTTTCTTATCAGTCCGATTTTACCTGAACGGCTGTCAAGTGAGCCGTTGCGGTTATCACCCATTACAAAAAGGTAGCCATCAGGAATTGTTATGGGCATTTTAGCATCATAGTAAAGCCTTGTGGGCTCTAAAATATAATCCTCTTTAATAAGCTTGCCGTTTATGAAAACCTCACCGGTTTCAAAGTTTATATTTATTGTGTCGCCCGGCAGACCTATTACTCTTTTTACTATGGATTCATCCCTTTCCCAGGGCTGAGTTACTACCACTATATCCCCTCTTTTAAGGCTGAAGGTATTGGCAGTAATAAGTATTGTATCTTTACTGTGAAGGGTGGGATTCATGGAGTCGCCATTTACTATAACGGGCTTTGCAAATATGGAGAATGCTACGCATATAACTAATATGCCAAGGCAAAACTGCTGCACCCAGAAAAAGAGCTCGCTTACTATTTTATTCTGTTTTTCGGGGAATTCTATGTAATAATCCTCTTTTATATATTTGCTATCCATTATCTCACCTCCTTAAAGACAAGAAAGGCGTAACAACTTAACATTGTTACGCCCTCACCTGTTTTGTTATCTGATCTGTTCCTTAACCTTAGCTGCCTTACCAACTCTATCACGAAGATAGTAGAGCTTGCTTCTACGAACACGGCCGTGTCTGATAACATCAACCTTGGCAACGTTGGGGGAATGAATGGGGAATACTCTTTCAACACCTACGCCGTAAGATACACGACGTACTGTGAAGGTTTCAGAAACACCTGAACCCTTACGAGCGATAACTGTTCCCTCAAAATTCTGGATTCTTTCTTTGCCGTTTGCTTCCTTAATCTTGATGCCTACCTTAACGGTATCACCGATTTCGATTACGGGAACTTCTGCCTTAAGAGAATCCTGTGCGATTAATTTGAGTGCATCCATTTGAATAACCTCCGATTTTTTCCAGATGTTCATTCACAATCTGCCAGAGGAACACCCGTTTTAATATTCATATTAAATCCCGTCTTCGATGCATAAGACACCTACTGACGGTATAAATGCTTGACTACTATATCACATAAATCTATGAAATGCAAGCATTTTTTGGGTTTTATTCAAAATTTCTGCTTTCGGGCATATATATGTCTGTTCTTGTTATTCTTATTTTTTCGGGGTCTGCGCCAAATTCATTGCAGAGTGTATCCACAAGTAAAGTAGCATTAAGGTTTACCTGAGTGCCTGTTGCAAGCACTGTATTTATGCTTACATTTACGCCTTCGCTCTCTGCTGAGAAGGAGCTTACCATCTCACAGAGGTTTACGGTTTTTATGCCACGCTTACTGCGTTTCTCTGCCATAAGCTCTCCGCTCTCCATTACAGCATTTACGCCTGCGGCAAAGCCCTCTGCCTCGCCCTCATTTGAAAATACTATATCTACTATGTAGCGTGCGCTTACAATCTCATTTACTTTATTTACAGGGTCTGTAACATCTACAATTTTAATGCCATCGGGCAGCACTGCATTAAGCCTTGCCATTATTTCTTCCTTTGGCATATCCTGCTCTGTGCGTATATCAATAGGCTCCCTTACACCTACTGTGCCAAGTGGCAGAGGCAGTAAGAATGTCATATAAGGGTGAGGGTTAAAGCCCTCTGTATACCATAAGGGTATGCCCGCCATACGCACCGCCCTTGTAAAGCAGCGGTTCATATCAAGATGGGATGTGTAAATTGTCAAGCCCTTTTTCTCATACCATAATCTAACGGAGTTCATTGCATACACCTCCGTTCAGCCTTGCAGCACCACAGCCTGCGCACTTTTCACGGCAGGGTGGTGTGGTTTCGCCCTTATGAGCCTTTTCATTCTCTTTCTGAAGGAATTTTTTGGTAACACCGTAGTCCATGTGATCCCATGGTAATACCTCATCAAATTCTCTTTTACGGGCGGTGTAGAAATATGGGTCTATGCCACATTCCTCAAAGGCCTTCATCCATTTTTCACGGTCAAGATGCTCTTCCCAGCTATCCATGTGGCAGCCCATTTTCCAGGCGGTTTCTATAACCTTGCCAAGGCGTCTGTCACCTCGTGAGAATACACCCTCAAGGAAGCTTGTCCAGGGTACATGGCGTGAAATATTTATCTTACGGCTCCTTACGCAGGAGAGCAGGTAATCCTGCTTTTCAATAAGCACCTCAGGTCTGTCCTGAGGCTCCCACTGGAATGGGGTAAAGGGCTTAGGTACAAGTGAAGCAAGGCTTACTGATACAGAAACAGTTTTACCCTTAGGTCTGTTTTCAAGGTTATAAAACTCGTCAACACAGTTTTGTGCAAGCTTTGCAATGCCCTCAATATCCTCATTGGTTTCTGTGGGAAGACCTATCATAAAGTAGAGCTTTACCGCAGTCCATCCGCCTTCAAAAGCCTGCTTGCAGGTGGAGAGGATATCCTTTTCATAAACATTTTTGTTTATAACATCACGGAGCCTCTGTGTGCCTGCCTCTGCGGCAAAGGTAAGTCCGCTGCGTCTTACGGTATTCAGCTTTTCCATAAGCTCCTTAGGGAAGTTATCTATACGAAGTGAGGGCAAAGCCACATTTATCTGGTTTGCGTCACCCCAGGGAATCATACTTGTAAGTAATTTTTCAAGGCCACGGTAGTCACTTGTACTTAATGAGCAAAGTGAAATTTCGTCATAGCCTGTATTGTTGCAGATTGCTCTGCACTGTGCCTCAACCACCTCAGGTGATTTCTCACGAAGGGGTCTTGTAAGGAAACCTGCCTGACAAAAGCGACAGCCTCTTATACAGCCTCTGAAAAGCTCAACTGTTGTGCGGTCAAAAACTGTTTCAATAAAGGGCACTACAAAGGTTTCGGGGGCAAACATTGTATCAAGATTTGCCACATTTCTCTTTACTACCTTTTCGGGCGCACCGCAGGTAGGTGTAACGCTTTTAACTGTGTTATCTTCATTATACTCTACATTATAGAGTGAGGGCACATATACACCGGGTATCTGTGCGGCAGCAATTAAAAACTCTTTTTTTGTAGAGCCCTTCTTTTTATGCTCACGAAGAAGCTGAAGAAGCTCAACTACCACCTCTTCGCCGTCACCGGGTGTGGTTATATCAAAAAACTCTGCCATAGGCTCTGCATTGCACACACAGGTGCCGCCTGCAACTACTATGGGGGTAAGGCTTTCTCTATCTGCACTCTTTATGGGGAGACCTGCTAAATCCAGCATATTGAGCACATTTGTATAGCTGAGCTCATACTGCATTGTAAAGCCGATAAAGTCAAAATCCTTTATGGGGTCACCGCTTTCAAGACCGTAGAGGGGAATATCCTGCTCACGCATAATTTTTTCCATATCCATATCGGGAGCAAATACACGCTCACACCAGGCGTAATCCTCATTATTTACAAGTGAATATAAAATTTTCATACCAAGATGGCTCATGCCTATCTCATAGGTATCGGGGAAGCAGAAGGCATAGCGGATATCCACAGCATTTTTATCCTTTACAATGCTGTTTTTTTCGCCGCCCGTATATCTGCCGGGCTTTTGCACCTTCATTAAATATTTTTCAAGCTTTTCAGGATACATAGGTTCTCCTAATTTATGTGATAATTA
>JAKSQR010000078.1 GCA_024404065.1 Clostridia bacterium
TGCTTGTGGTAGTAATGCTTTTTGCTTCCTGTGGCACAAACGCAGATAATACCACTGACAGCTCAACAACCAAAAAGAGCCACACATCAAAGCACGAAACAACGGAATCTACAACCGAAACAACCACTACAAAATACTCAAAGGATGATAAGCTGATTGCCTTAACCTACGATGATGGTCCTGGCACAAAATCCAGCAAAAAAATTGTTGATGTGCTTAAAGCAAACAACGCAAATGCCACATTCTTTGTAAACGGTTATCAGCTTGTGGAAAACAAAGCTATTACAAAGGAAGCCTTTGATAACGGCAATGAAATCGGCAACCACACCTACGACCACAAATATCTTACAAAGCTTTCTGCTGATGAAGTAAAAAATCAGGTGCAGAAAAACAACGACTTAATCAAAGAGGTTACCGGTGCAGAGTGTAAGCTCTTCAGATGTCCTGGTGGTCTTTCAAATGGCATTGAGGATTTAATCGGTATGCCTATGATTGGCTGGAGCATTGATACAAACGACTGGCGTAAAAAGGACGCCTCACATCAGGGCAGGTCTGAAGCTCAGCGTAACGAAGAAATGAACAAAATGGTAAACCATGTTGTTGATAACGCTTACCCCGGTGCTATTGTACTTATGCACGAAATTTATAATTTCACAGCAGACGCCTCCGAAATACTTATACCTAAGCTTATTGCTGAGGGCTACACCCTTTGCACAGTAAGTGAAATGTTTGAGGCTTATGGCGTTACTCTTGAAGCAGGCAAAACCTACCATGATGCAAAACCTGTTGCCCCCTCAAGCGGAGTAGGCGGCACAGTAACTGCAGGCACATATATTGTAAGCACAAATTCTGACAGCCTTAATGTAAGAGCCGAAGCAAGTGCAGATGCAAGGCTCCTTGGCACAATACCTAAGGGCGGAGAGGTAACAGTAACCGAATCCGTTGACGGCTGGGCAAAAATCAACTTTGGTGAAATCTCAGGTTGGGTAAGCACAAAATACCTTTCACCTAAAAACTGAATGTAAATAATTAAGCACCCTTCAGTGAAGGGTGCTTGTTTTATCCTCTGTAATTTTTTACTAAATCCTTGAAATGCTTGCCTTTATGCTCAAAATCCTTATATACATTATAGCTTGAGGCGGCAGGGCTCATAAGGCAGGCTTTGCCTTTGGCAGTAACCGCAAATGCCTTGTTTACGGCAGCCTCCATATCCTCAGCAAGTATCATATTTTTCTGGCAGCCACGGTTAGCAAGGTTAATGCAAATCTGCCTGCCTGTATCGGGTAAGCCTATAAGGTTAGTAATTTTGCTCTTTGCAAGGTAATTCTCTAAATAGTCGTAATCCACACCGCTGGACTGACCGCCGAAAATAAGAGTATCTATATTTTCAACAGCTTCAATACCTGCAATGGTAGCCTGTGGGATTGTAGCGGTGGAGTCACAGTAAAAATCAATACCGAATATATTGCCGACGGGCTCAAGGCGGTTTTCTACCCCCTTAAACTCAAGTATAGCTTTATAGATGGATTCCTCACTTACACCAAGGCATCTTGCTGCAGCAGCGGCATAAAAAGCATTAAGCAGGTTATGCTTACCTATAAGGTATTTATTCTGCTCCACAGCCTCATAAATTTTTTCGTAGCCTGAAATATCTGAGGTAACCTTTATAACGGTAGATGAAATATTTGCAAAGTTTACGTAATCATCATAGCTGTCAGCCGCACCGCTTATAAAGTAATCACGGCTTGTCTGGTGCATTACGATATTCATCTTGGATTTTATATATCCGTTAAAGCCATTATGGTGGCTGAGATGCTCAGGGTAAACATTGGTAACAAGGGCTATATGTGGGCTTGCGGTAGTAAACTCAAGCTGATGTGAGCTCATCTCCACTATGGCAATTTCAGGCTCTCCATCCTCAAGGGTATCTAATACAGGCAATCCTATGTTACCTATAAGGCAGGTGTTTTTGCCCTCATTTTTAAGCATATTATAAAGCAGGGTGGATACTATAGTTTTGCCCTTTGTACCTGTAATGCCTACACACATACAGTCGGAGAAATGTAAAAAAAGGTCAGTCTGGCAGGTTATAATCACATTTTTAGGCACAATGAAATCGGTAAAGGAAACCCCGGGAGTTTTGATTACTATCTGGTAATCCTTCATGCACTCAAGGTAATCTTTACCTGTATGGATTTTAACATAGGGGTCTTCAATATCAATCTCTCTTATATCACTTATGCCTATTTCCTTTTCAGGCAGATGCCTGCGGATAATATCATAGGTGCTGCGACCCTCTCTGCCAAAGCCTAATATTAAAATGCTGTGGTTTTCTATAAATTCAATAAATTCGCTGAACATAGTAACCTGCCCTTAAATTTGATAAAGCTATTATATCAAATATACATTTATTATTCAAGAAAAAAGAGGCCGCCTTTAAGCGACCTCTGTATTTGATTAAATAAAACCAAAATACTTTTCAAGAAGATTGTTACCCATTTCTGCAATGGGAATCCATAAGCCTGAGAACTGAGTGAGAATCTCTGCCATAAGGTTATTGTCGATTGCCTTGGGGTCAAAAGAACTGATCCACTGGAAAAGAGCAAGTATAAACTGTTCAAAACCTGTTGTGTCAATTGCTGCGAAAAGACCGTCAAACATGAGTATTTCCTCCTTCGTTATTTTTTATGAATTATATAACCATATTTTTATTTTGTCAAGTAAACAAAGTATTAACCGTTTTTTAATAGGCTTAAATGCAGTATTCTTTATACCTGTCTATTATTTCAACATCCGCAAGTATATCAAAGTAAAGTCCGTTTTCACGGTAATCCTCACTGAATATTACACCATCCTTACGCAGCACTGCAGCTACGCCACCATCTGTGTAGGGTATAATCATCTCAACCCTTGCTCTGCTTGGTGGCAGAGCTTTGCTGATAGCATTAAGCAGGTCATCAAGGCCATCACCTGTAATGGCAGATATTTTTACTGCATTTTCTCTGCCTGCTATATCTGTATCTGCGCCCTCTATATCGCACTTATTAAATACTGTGATTATGGGCTTATCCACGCAGCCAAGCTGAGTTAAAAGCTCCTCAGTTACCTCAATATGCTCCTGACACTCAGGGTCTGAGGCATCACACACATTAAGTATTACCTTAGCGCAGACTGCCTCCTCAAGAGTGGATTTGAAGGCCTCAACAAGATTATGGGGAAGTCTGCGGATAAATCCAACAGTATCAATAAGCATTACCTTGCGACCATCGGGAAGGGATAGGGCACGGGAGGTAGGGTCAAGGGTTGCAAAAAGCATATCCTTTGCAAGTATGCCCGCCTGAGTAAGGGTATTCATAAGGGTGGATTTGCCTGCGTTTGTGTAGCCTACAATTACTACTGTTTCAACCCTGTCCTTCTCTCGGCGCACTCTTTGCAGATTACGCCTTTTTTCAAGCTCATCAAGCTCGTCCTCAAGATTTTTAATCCTTCTTCTGATGTGACGCTTGTCGCTTTCAAGCTTTGTTTCACCAGGACCTCTTGTGCCTATACCGCCACCAAGCCTTGAGAGCTTGTTGCCCTGACCTATAAGCCTTGGCAGGTTATATTTAAGCTGTGCAAGCTCAACCTGAAGCTTACCCTCATTGCTCTGGGCACGCTGAGCAAAAATATCAAGTATAAGCGTGGTGCGGTCAATTACACGCACCTTAACCGCATTCTCAACATTACGCTGCTGAACCGGTGAAAGCTCACTATCGGTAATAACTAAATCCACCTCGTTATTCTCAACAAATTCAGCTAATTCCTCAAGCCTGCCGCTACCTAAAAATGTTGCGTTATCCGGTTTATCACGCTTTTGTGTAATGAAGCCTACTACCTCTGCACCTGCTGTATTTGCAAGCTCCTCCAGCTCATCAAGAGATGAGGTGCAGTCATACTCGCCTGTATCAACAGCCACAAGCACAGCCTTTTCGGCTTCCTGTTTGTTTTCGTAAAATTCCATAAGCTATACCTTATTCTCTGTAAAAGAAGCCGACTTAATGGTCGGCTTCCATTTTTACTTTATTGTAATGGCACTTGCGGCAATAATCTTACCGCTGCCACCATTTGCAGTAATCTCAACGCTGTCGCCCTTATTGAGTATTACAACATTTTCATCCTGAGAAGCGGAGATTGAGTAATAAACATCGCTGCCCTCAAGCTTGATGTAGTAGTAGCTTTCGCCACCCTTTACAGCCTCTCTGATTTCAGCAACCTTACCTGCGATTGCGCCTTCAGGCTTAACTGCGGGAGTATCTGAGCCATTGTTTTCAGGCTTTTCTTCTTTATTATCTTCGCCTTCTTCGATTACACCTGTATCAATGTCGTCTATCTTAAGACCGTTCTTATCAGCATAATCCTGAAGTGCTGCTGCAAGGCTCTGTGAGTTTGAGCCTTTTTCACTGGTGTTACAGTTTTTAACATTGATAAATGCATACTGCTGAACTGTGCCGTTACCTGAGGTTTCATCCTTAAGTGAAAGGAAGTAGGTAGGCTCGCCACCAATATTAAGAAGAAGTGGGAAGGTAGCAGTGTAGCCAAGGTCCTTAACTCTTGCCTGAGCGGCAACCTGTGCGGAGCTTTCTGTACCACCCTGAACTGAGTAGAAAACAGCTTCCTTAGTACGCTGATTTACCATAGCAAAACCTGTGATGGACTGGTCTGATGTAACGGAGGTAACGCCTGTGTACATCCAAACATCGTCACCCTTTGCAAGGTAGCTGTAGCCTGTGGTTGTTTTAACAACGTTCTTCTGACCAAGTACAGAGTTCCAGAAGCCGTTTCTGTACTTACCAAAGAAGTTATACTGCTGAACAATAAGGTTTGCGGAGTAAACTCTGTCTACCCACTGAAGGTCCTTATTTGTCTTGAAATCCTCTACTGTATAATATGTGCAGGTGCCATCGGGGTCATCTGCTCTTACTACAACTGCGCCGATAACATCTGTGCCGCCGAAGAGACCGATTGTGTTATCAATTCTTGGGCAAATCCAGTAAGGAATACCCTGCTCATCTATTTCAAGAGTTGCATCACCAAACATAAATGTGGGGTATGCAAAACGGAGATGACGCCTTAAAAGCTTATTGAAATGCTCTGAGGGTGAGTAGCGGATATTGCCCATGCTGCCCTCAACATTCTCAAGGAAAATGAATTCAGAATCCTTACTTGCCATATCAACTACAACGTAGCCGGGGAAGCCTTCGCTTGTATTGAAGAGCCACTTGATAAGGCTTGCATACTGAAGAGGATATACTCTTGCAGGCTTGCCCTTATAGTTAATCTGAGTGCTGCTGGGGTATACGGTAAACTGTGAAACATAGCCCTTCTCTTCAAGTGTACCAAGGCAACGGGGAGCTACCTGTGTAGCGGTATCCTCATCAAGCTGAGGTATAACCTTGAATGAGTCAGTATCCTGCTTATCAATCTGGCTTGCAAAGTCAGAATCGGTATTAACAGAAATAATGGTTGAGTAGCTCTTTGCTCTGAAAAATTCGCTGGAAACAATCCAGCCGATTGCTACTACCACTACAAGCAGACCGATAATAATACCGGGTACAATAGCCTGCTTCTTTATATAAGGGGTATACTCAGGCTTTGCAAACACCTGATTAAGTAAAAACTGCCATACTACAAATGAAGCTGCAACAATGCCGATATACATATAAAAATCGTATGCCTTGGGGTTAATGGCAGGCATCATTACATAGAATGCCACACCTGCTGTACAAATTGTAAGCAGAATGCTGATAATAGTTTTAAGAACAGCCTTTTCAGGTGGTATTACTATTTCTTTCTTTCTTTTATTGTTAAAGTCAACTTTGATAGGTTCCATAAATTCATCTCCCTGAATCTGAATTACTTATCTGATACACAGTTATTATATATTAAAACTTTATATAATACAATAGCAAACTTTCAAGGCACCTTCAGGGGCAGAAAAAAGGACACCCGAAGGTGTCCCTTATGTTTAATATAAGATCAGCAAACCTTGTGGCTCCAGCCGTGAGCATCTTCAATCTTGCCCCACTGAATACCTGTAAGCTCATCATAAAGTGCCTGTGTAACCTCACCGATAACGCCGTTGTTTACGATGAATTCCTCACCCTTGTAGCTGAGCCAGCCGATAGGTGAAACAACAGCTGCTGTACCTGTGCCCCAAGCTTCTTCAAGTGTGCCGTCCTTAGCAGCATTGTAAAGCTCATCAATGGAGATAAGTCTTTCGCTTACCTTGTAGCCTTTTTCTTTAAGAAGCTCTACGCAGCTCTTTCTTGTGATACCGGGAAGAACGGAGCCTGTAAGCTCAGGAGTAACGATTTCGCCGTTAATCTTGAACATAACGTTCATTGAGCCAACCTCTTCAATGTACTTTCTGTGTACACCATCAAGCCAGAGAACCTGAGTGAAGCCCTTCTGCTCTGCCTTTTCGCCTGCACGAAGAGATGCTGCATAGTTACCGCCGCACTTTGCATAGCCTGTGCCGCCCTTAACTGCTCTAACGTCCTCAGACTCAATAGCAATCTTAACAGGGTTAATGCCCTCTGCATAGTAAGCACCAACAGGTGAGCAGATAATAGCATAAGTTGCATTGTGAACTGCGTGTACACCAAGGTGAGGGTCATTACCAAACATATAAGGTCTGATGTAAAGAGATGTGCCGTCTGAATGGGGAACCCAATCCTTTTCAAGCTCTACGATTGTATCAAGAATCTCCATAGCAACATCCTCATCAATCTGAGGAAGGCAAAGTCTTTCAGCAGAGTTATTCATTCTTCTGATATTCTCAATAGGTCTGAACATAGCAATTTCGCCGTTCTGCTTTCTGTAAGCCTTAAGACCTTCAAAAATTTCTACGCCATAGTGAAGTACGGTTGAAGCGGGATGAATGGGAAGAGGACCAAAGGGAACGATTCTTGCATCGTGCCAGCCTTCCTCATTGGAGTAATCCATAAGGAACATGTGGTCTGTAAAAATCCTGCCGAAGCCAAGCTTTGATTCATCTTCGGGTTTAGCTTTTGGAGCTGTGGTTTTTGTGATTTTGATTTCCATAATATATCTTCCTTTCCGGTAAAGGGTTTTGCCGATGTATCATAGTGGTAATCAGTGCCGCTCATTACCGCATT
>JAKSQR010000079.1 GCA_024404065.1 Clostridia bacterium
TGTTACAAACACTTCTGCATAGTTTCTTGACATGCAGGGTAATAGTTATTATACTTTTTAATTGTTATATATCATTGATTTTTATTCAGCCACATAAATTGGTGGCTTTAGTTTACAGCTTGAGGGAGGTGTGCAGAATGGGCAGAGTAAGGCTTATTGAAAATCAGTATGATACTCCGGTTATGAAAAACATAATATATGCCATCAAGCTTATATGGAAAGCGGATAAAAAGCTGATGATTGGCTATTTTATCCATGTAGTTGCATCTACCATAATGCAGGGCTATGTGCAGAATATTCTGTTTCTCAGCGTATTGCTCAGGCTCATAACAGGCAATACAGATTTTAAGGTATATGCCCTTTATATGCTGGGCTTTCTTGCAGTTTTTGTTTTGGGCAGAGGGCTTTCCCGCCTTGGTGAATGGCTCAAGGAATCCGCCAATAAAAATGTATTAAAGCAGCTTAATAAGCAGATACTTACAAAGGCATCTACACTTGATGTAGAGTGCTACGAAACGCCTGAATTTTATGATAAATATCAGAAGGCAACATTGGTTGTTACAAGCAGTTATTTTGACTTTATCAGTATGAATTTTGCGAACCTTGCAGGCTCTGTAATAAGTGCATTGTTCATTGTTTCAACCATACTTACCATAAACCCCGTATATCTTATTTTCCTTGCACCTATTGCTGCAGTATTTGCCATTGAGCTTCATAAGAGCAAAATTGTGTATAACCGTGAGATGGAGCAGGTAACAAACAACAGAGTAAAGGCATATATTCAGCGCACCTGCTTCCTTAAGGATTACTCAAAGGATATGCGCACAAGCAATATTTTTGCCGTTATGCTCAAGAGGTTTGAGGCTGCCGTTGAGGGCAACGTTTCCATTATAAAAAGCTATGGCGTAATTTTGTTTATTTACAGTATGGTCAGCGACCTTTTCAGTGAGTTTATTCCTGTTATAGGCACCTACGCTTTTGCAGGCTATGAGTTTGCCACAAAGGGCACTCTTACAGTTGCAGGCTTCAGTATTGTTATATCTGCGATTAACTCCATAAGAGGTGCAACCCTTACCATAACAACATCTATTACGGATATTACACAGCAGGCTCTTTATTTCCAGAATCTTCGTGAGTTTTTTGAGTATGAGCCACGCATTAAAAACGGACCTGAGAAGCTTCAGGAGTTTGAGAGCCTTGAATTTCGCAATGTTTCATTTAAGTATCCCGGTGCAGAAAAATATTCACTTAAAAACGTAAACTTCCGTATTGATAATAAAGAAACCCTTGCAGTTGTAGGTGTAAATGGTGCAGGCAAATCAACACTTGTTAAGCTTATGCTCCGCTTCTATGACCCTACTGAGGGCGAAATACTCTACAACGGAAAAAATATAAAGGAATATAATGTGGAGGATTACAGATACTCCTTCGCAACAGTTTTTCAGGATTATAAAAACTTTGCAATCTCAATTTATGAGAATGTAATGTGCAGGGAGTGTACAGAAGAGGATAAGGAAAATGCCCGCAAAGCCCTTGAAAGAAGTGGCGCATGGTCTAAGGTAAGCACCTTTGAAAAAGAAGGTGATACTGTACTCACCCGTGAGTTTGATGAGAATGGTGCAGGTCTTTCAGGCGGCGAAAATCAGAAGCTTTCCACAGCCCGTCTTTTTGCCCGTGATTTTCAGGTGGCTATTCTTGATGAGCCCAGCTCAGCCCTTGACCCCGTAGCAGAGTACAAAATGTACGAAAATCTTGTAAGCTACACTAAAGATAAAACTGTTATTTATATTTCACACAGGCTTTCAAGTGCTGTGCTTTCAGACAGAATTGTAGTGCTTGGTAATGGCACTGTGCTTGAAACAGGCACTCACGCTCAGCTTATGGAAAAGGGCGGAGCTTATGCCCAGATGTTTGCCCTTCAGGCATCAAGCTATAATGGTGGGGAGGTGCAGGCAGATGAATAAAAAAATGCAGCGTGCCGAAAACGGTCACTCCTCATTTTCCAGCATTTTATATTTTATAAGCCTTATGTATAAGGCGTCGCCCCTGTTTGTTATACTTGACCTTTCCTATGGTGTGCTTGAAATACTGCCCACTCAGCTTATCAGCGTATTAGGCATAAAGTACATTATAGATGTTATGACCTCAGGTGAAAGGCTTTACCGTATATCCTACGGTATAATTGCAATCTGTATTATTACAGTTGCCACCAAAACACTTGCCTACCTTTACAGAGAGTTTTATTTTAATCCGCAAAGGGAAAAATTAGGCTATAAATTCAACAGAGCCCTTTATGAAAAGGCAAGAAGCCTTGACCTTGAATCCTACGATAATCCCAGGTTTTACAACAGCTTCATTCTTACCATTGAGGCATCAAGCGACGGCATACAAAACCTTATGTTTTTTGTAAGGCGTGTTTTCGGTCAGGTTATTTCTCTTATAACCATTGCAACAGTTATACTTACCATTGACCCTGTCTGCCTTGCAATTATAATTGTGCCTATTCTTTTGTTTTACCCTATCAGCGGTAAGCTTGCCTCTCTCAGGTTTGAAAGGCGAATTGAAAATAATAAGCTTCACCGCAGGGCAGATTATTTCCAGCGTATTTTCTACCTTCAGGATTACGCAAAAGAGGTAAGGATGAATGGCATTACCCCCATCCTTCTTGAGCGTTATAACGAAGCGGCAGACGATATAATTGATAACCACAGAAAGTATATTTCAAAAATTATCAGCCTTGGCTTTTTGCAGGAATTTGGCACACAGATAATCAGCATTCTATTTTTCCTGCCCCTTTATATCGGCTATATGATTCTTGTGAAAAAGACCCTTGGTGCAGGTGACTTTGTAGCTACCTTCAATGCTGCCGCAAGTATTGCAGGCACTCTTAATTTTCTTATTACTATGGCACCTGCCATCCTTGGTGAAAGGGCAAAAACCATAGAGAAATACAGAGAGTTTATGAAGGCGGATTTCAAGATTAAAGATGGTGAGCAGGTAGCAAAGTGTGAAAAGCCAAAGGATATTAAAATTGAAAACCTTAGCTTTACATATCCCGGTAATGACCACCCCACACTTAATAACATTTCTCTTGAAATAAAGCCTTACGAAAAGGTTGCTTTTGTAGGCTATAATGGTGCAGGCAAAACCACACTTACCAACCTGCTTTTAAGACTTTATGACGCCACAGATGGCTCAATAAAAATTGATGGCACAGATATAAGAGATGTTACCCTTGACAGCCACAGAGACCGCTTTGCTGCAGTATTTCAGGATTTCCAGACCTTCTCCTGCACAGTTGGTGAGAATGTTGCTCTCAGCGATAAAATAGACGAAGAAAAAGTGTTTGAATCCCTTAAGCACAGTGGCTTCAGCAAGCCTCTTAAAAATGGCGTTGATACAGAGCTTCTTCGTGAGTTTGATGACGAGGGCGTAATGCTCTCAGGTGGTGAGGCGCAGAAGGTTGCCATTGCAAGAGCCTTCTATAAAAACTGCCCCTATATCATACTTGATGAGCCCTCCGCAAACCTTGACCCTGTGGCAGAGTATAATCTTAACCAGGCAATGCTTGAGGTTGCCCACAATAAAACAGTTATATTTATCTCTCACCGCCTTTCCACTACCGTTAATGCAGATAAGATTTACGTAATGGAAAATGGCTCAATTATTGAGAGTGGCTCCCATAATGAGCTTATGAAGCAGAATGGCACTTATGCCTATATGTTTAACCTGCAGGCAGAGAAATATAAAACTGAAAAATAATTATTAAATCAGGGCTTCGCTATGCGGAGCCCTTAAACTTTGCTTATTTACATATTGCAAATATAAATTTCATAGGCTATAATCAAATTATAGTTAATTTTATGGAGGCAGTTTTATGAAAAAGGTAATCAGCATTTTATTATCCGTAGTATTATTGGCTTCTTTATTTATGTTTAATTCCTCTGCAAAAAGCGATTATGTTATCCGCTCACCCTATGAGGATGTAAAATGGGGCGAAACAAAGGCATGGAAGGGCAACCTCCATACACACTCCTTTGTAAGTGACGCAGATGTGGATTATACAGATATGATTATAGAGCATTATAAGCAGGGATTTGACTTCCTCGCTATGACAGACCACGGCGTTACAGGCACTGCATGGAATGAAAAGCCTGTGGAATTGCCTCTGTATACTTATCAGAAGATTATAGGCAACAAAACTCATTACTTCTCTGATGAGGAGTTTGAAGCATTACAGAATGGCACATACCCCGTAGATGGAGCAGCAAGGGGATATGGTATGACCTGCGTAAAGGGCGGCAATGAGCTTAATGCCCTTACCATTACCAAGTGCCACGTAAACGGAATATTTTTACCACCTGATGTAGGTAACAATCATCTCGGTTATGAAAACAACCACGAGTGTGCCGTTAAGCTTGTAGATGAAGTGCCAGGTGCATACAGCTTTATAAATCACCCAGGTGACTGGCTTCACGCCAACAAAGACAGGTCCGTTTATTCTGACCCTGCCAATATAAAATATTTTGCAGATATTATGCTTAAATATGATTCCTGCCTTGGTATGGAGGTATTTAACGAGAAAAACTCTGTAACACCTGCAGACGCAATTCTCTGGGATAATCTGCTTATGACCTGCCTGCCCTACGGCAAGAATATTATCGCCTTCTCAAACAGTGATGTACACAGCCTTGACCTTGTAGATTCTTCTTATTCAATATTTATGATGGAGGAAAATACTGAGGAGAGCATTAAGGAGGCAATGGCAAAGGGCTCCTTCTTCTGCGTTACAAGAAATCTGCCCGCTAACGAAAAATTCGGCCCTGCTGAGGGCTTTAATGTAAGAAATACAGATTTACCCATTCCTGAGTTTACTGAGCTTACTGTTGACGGTCATACCGTTACAATCAAGGCAAAGAATTGCTATGATATCAAGTGGATTGCAAATGGTGAGGTAATTGCCACAAAGGCTGTTACACAGTCAGCAGATGAAACAACCTACACCATTGACCTTGACCAGATTGATGGCGCAGAGGATTTCCTCTATATCCGCTGTCAGCTCCTCGGTGAAGGCGGAGAAACTCTCTCTCAGGCTCTTACAATAGACAATGGCACAAAGCCACTTGAGTATAAAGAGGATACCTCAGCAGGGGCAAAAATCAGCACAATCCTTTACAGAATTAAATCTTTAAGATTATTTGTAATAATCCAGCTTTTAGCTGACCTTATCAAGGATAAAATTTTCTGATGCAAAAGGCTTCCCACTTCGGGAAGCCTTTAATAATTGCTTGTAAAATAAAAGCAATATGATATACTAAAAATATAAAATAAACTTTTGTGAGGAATGTATGGTTTACAGTGCCGAAAAATATGGAATAGTGCCCGGCTGTGATGTGGCTGAAAAGCTAAATAATCTGCTTCGTGAAATGGCAGAGGTTGAAGGCGAAAAGGTAATTGAATTTAAGCCGGGTATATATTATATCTATGCCGAAAACTGCCCTGAGGAAAAGCTTTACATCACCAACACTATCGGCAAAAAAGAGTATAAATCTACCGATAAAAAGTTTATGCACAGGGTTATGTTTGATATAAAAAACACCTCCGACCTAACCATAAAAGGTGAGGGGGCAACCTTTGTTGCCTGTGGCAGAGTAACTAATGCCGCTGTGCTCAATAGCCATAACATTATATTTGATGGTATTGAAATTACTGCAGAAAATCCTGACCTTCACGAGTTTACGGTGGAGGCAGTTTGCCCTGACTATGTGGATTTTATTCTTGACTCAGAAAGCAAATATATTAAGAAGAAAAAGGGCTTTTTCTTTGTTGGCAGAGATTTTGAAACCCCATTTATAAACGATATTGCTCATTGGGGCTATTTTCCTCATTTCTTCGCAAATGATAAAGACAGTATAGTGCGTGGACCTCATCCATTTAAGGGCAACAAGGGGATAGAGGAAATTGCAGACCATCATTTCAGGGTATATTTTAAAAATGCTGCCGATTATACCATTGGTGACAGCTTTGCAATATATGATGCACGCAGATATGATGCAGGTTTTTTTGTTGAGAATTCCTCAGATATTACTCTGCAAAATGTAAAACAGCGTTTTAATGTTTCGCTTGCCTTTGTTGCACAAAACAGTGAGAATCTTACCCTTGATTCCGTTAAATTCTGCCCCGCTGAAAATCAGGTGAAGCAGTTTGTTTCCTATGCTGATTTTATTCAGGTATGTATGTGCAAGGGCTTAGTAAAGGTTGTTGACAGTGAATTTGCCTCAGCAGGTGATGATGTAGCAAATATTCACGGCACATTTCTTGAAATAACCTCAGTAAAGGGCAACACAGTAAAAGCAAAATTCAGGCATCATCAAAGCTTCGGTTACCTTGCCTTTAACGAAGGTGATACAGTGGATTTTGTAAGCCCTGAGGATTTGCTTGCAAAGGGCAGCGCAAAGGTAAAATCCGCCTTTATGCAGGATGAATACACCGTAGTGCTTGAGCTTGATGACGCTTCAGCAGCAAAGAAGGGCCTTTGCATAGAGAACGCTACTCTCTGTCCTGATTTTTACTTTGCCCGCAACACCATAAAACGTATTGTAACCAGAGGTCTTCTTATTACCACAAGGGGCAAGGTGCTTATTGAGGATAACAATTTTGAGTGCCTTACAATGCCCGCTTTACTTTTCTCCGATGACGCAAGAAACTGGTTTGAGAGCGGTATGTGTAAGGATGTTACCATAAGAAACAACAGGTTTAATAAATGCGGCAGCTGTTACATACAGATACTGCCCGAGAATAGCCCCAATAAAAATGCAGTACACGGCAGATTTCTGATTGAAGGCAACACCTTTGAGGGCTCACAGGGTATAGATGCACAAAGATGTGAGGAGCTTATTTTTAAGAATAATATCATCAAGGGCGAAGCAGATAATTTTGTTAAGCTTACTGATGTAACAAAAGCCACAGTGGAGTACTGATTTACACATTGAAAAAATAATAAAATAATGTATAATATCCTATGTGCTTTTATTTCCGCACGTAGCATAGCTGGATAATGCATCAGATTCCGATTCTGACGAGCGGGGGTTCAAATCCCTTCGTGCGGGCCAACACCTTCA
>JAKSQR010000008.1 GCA_024404065.1 Clostridia bacterium
TGTTTTTAGCTAATATTTACAAACAACACCAAAAGAAAAAAGCCACAGCAAAATGCTGTGGCTGATTTTTATAATTTATCTGCTATAGTTGCTGCTTGCAAGGCTTCTCTTAATCTTCTTGCAGAAGTCCTTCATAACTCTGTTTGTAAGGCTGTCGCTTGACTCAACTGCATAAGCTTCGTTAGCTGTAACGCCTTCGCTGTACTCTGTGTAAGCTTCGCTGCCCTTTGCATCTCTGATAGTTACCTTCCAGTCAAGGTCATCCTTATCAGCGCCTACAAAGTACATAATGTGATAACCATACTCAGTTTCAACTATGCCTGTTTCACCGTCTTTTCTTGCGGGATCCATAGCCCAGTCAAGGAAATTCTCAACATAGCTTGATGAGTATCTGATATCTTCATAAAGGCCGCCGTTTTCGATTGAGCCTTCGTCATCAGAATTTTCTGATGCCATTGTCTTGAAGGTTTCTTCAGTAGCCTTGCCTGCTTTCCATTCTGCAAGGAGGTCTTCAGCCTTCTTCTTAGCTGCTGCCTTTTCTTCGTCTGTTACGTTATCTTCGTCAGCTGCATCAAACTTAACGAGGCAATGACGAACGTCAACGCTGTAGCCTGTGTAAGATGTCTTAAGAACGATTACAACATAAGCCTTGTTGCCATCTTCAAAGCTGTAAGCCTTGTTTGCAACAGTCTTGCTGTCATAAACTGCCTTAGCTACATCTTCGTTCATTGAGTTCTTGATAGCTTCGTATGTTGTATGCTTGGAAGTTGTTGTAACATCTTCCTTCTTGTCGCTCTTTGTGTATTCCTTTACAGCCTTTTCAAGAGCCTTAACATCTGTTGCCTTTTCAGCTATGCCCTGAACATCCTTGTAAAGCTTAGCATTCTCTTTTTCCTGCTTTGCCTTTACAGTATCGTCTGTATCCTTATCACCCTTGGTGATTGTCTTAGCTGTGAATACATAGTAGCAGATATCGATGTAGTCATACTTTTCTTTATTGTCGTTGTATTCCTTAGCGATATCTTCGTCCTTAACAGCTGCCTTAAGGTCAGCCTGCTTCTTCTCAGCAAATTCCTGAGAAATGTACTGCTTCTCAATAAGCTTACGGAAGGTCTTTTCTGTTAAGCCTGAGCCATAAACAGCCTTGAGGTATGAGTTAAGTGAGAAACCGCTCTGAGCTGCGTTATCCTTGAAGCTCTGCATTGTTTCTTCAATTTCTGCCTTTGCATCCTCATCAAGTGTGAAGCCTTCCTTTTCAGCTTCAGCACAAGTTGCTTCAACATTCTGAGCCATATCAATAGCTGATGTTCTGAAGTACTCTGCATAAGTTACAGTAGTACCATCATCCTTCTTGAAATCCTGCTCATCGGGAGATGTGTTTGTATCAAAGCCCATATCCATACCGTACTGTGAGTACATCTGAGCCATCTGTGATACGTTATTGTAAACCATGTTGTAGTAGAAGTTATACTCTGCTGTGCTAATCTTAGCATTGCCAACCTTAACAGCTGTAGTAGCCTTGTTAACAACACCGGTAAGAGCTACGATATAGTAGCCGATACCTAAAACGATAGCTACACAAAGAATGATAGCTACAATCTTTGAACCAATGCCTGAAGAGGTTCTCTTACCCTTGGCATTTTTCTTATTTGCCTTGGCTATTCTCTGCTTACGCTCTTCACGGTAGATTTCAGCCTGGGTCTTTTCTGTGGTATTCTTTGCCATAATGAAAGTTCATCCTTTTCTGTTTAATCGTTGTCGTTGAACAACCCGACATAACATTGTTATTTTATAATAAAATTGTGTATTTTTCAAGTATTATTTATAAATAATATATAATAAGGGCATTATTTATTGCCTTCGGTCAGGGTACCGTTAAGAAATTCTGTCTTAAACCATACATCCTCAACAGTAAAGCACCTGCCGTTGAGATACTCTAAAATGCCTGCATCCGTAGTAAATTTGAACACCAGCTTGTAGGAATATAAAAACTGCTTTTTATAGCCTAATGCTTTATTCAGGGCGTTTGTGCCATATTTGCCATCGCCTAAAAGCGGGTGACCGATTGACGCAAAATGAGCCCTTATCTGATGGGTGCGGCCTGTAAGTAAATCCACCTCACAAAGAGAAAGCCCATCCTTTTCATCAAGGACCTTATACTTTGTTTTCATTACCTTACCGCCCGGCACCTGATGGGAATAAACTGTGACCTTATTTTTCTTTTCGTCCTTGGTCATCCAGCCCTCAAGGGTGTCGCTCTTCTTTTTGAGAGTACCGTGCAATACGCAAAGGTAATATTTTTCAAGCTCTCTGTCTTTAAGCTTCTGGTTAAGAATTCTTAATGACTCTGCATTTTTTGCGGCTATTACTATGCCGCCTGTGTTACGGTCAATCCTGTTTACGAGGGCGGGGGTAAAGGAAGCCTCATCTGCAGGGTTATACTCCCCTTTTTCATAAAGGTAGCGTTTTACCCTTGTAATAAGAGTATCGTTATACTCAGTTTCATCAGGGTGAGAAAGCACGCCTACGCTCTTATCAAGGAGTATGATATTCTCATCCTCATAAACTATTTTCAGCTTTTTTGAGGCGGAGAGGAAGTCATACTTTTCTTCCTTAGGGGCAAAAAACTCATCATTGATATACATATCAATAATATCGCCCTCGTTAAGCTTTAAGGCTATATCACCTTTTTTGCGGTTTACTTTTATTTTTTTGGTGCGGATGTACTTATACATCAGGGATTTAGGTAATGCGGGCACAGCCTTTGTAATAAATTTATCCAGCCTCTGACCTGCATCATTTTTATTTACTGTAAAGGATTTCAGACTTCTCACCTCCTGTAGCAAGGTGCATTATATCACAGTTGGGATTATTATTCAATTATTATATATTGCAAAAATGCTTCGATTATGGTAATATAAACGGCACCCGCACAGGGCACAAGGAGAAAATAATGAGTAAAAATAAAAAGCCAGCAAAAAAAGCTGCGAATAAAGCTAAAAAAAGAGATAAAAAGACACGTGGAATAGGCGGTAAAATAGTAACCGCAATTCTGGTTTTAATAGGCGTTTTTGCCTGCCTTACAGCACTGCTTAATTTTATTGCCTGCAAATCACTTATGAAAACTGCCACCTCATTTTCGGCTGTTGAAAACGAAAATATGCTGAAACCCGAATTTGTAAAGGGCAACGCAGTTTACACCTCTGACAGAGAATTAAAAATATGTGATTTTTCAGATATTCACCTCTCATCCGGAATACTCACCTTAAAAGAGGATAAAGCTGCAATAATAAAGATTGCTGAAACCATTGCTAAAGAAAAGCCTGATTTAGTAATACTCTCAGGTGATGTAAACACAGTAAGCAACCATATATCCGGCACATTCAATAACAGATACACAGCAAGAATTATTGTAAAGCTGATGGAAACTCTTCAGGTTTACTGGGCACCCACTTTCAATAATAAAGACTCTGATTTATTTACATTATTCGATAGTGAAGCAATCGCAAAATATATGTCCCATAAAAATACTGATTACTCAGTTTATACTGTAAGAAAAATGACTGCAAAAGACTATGGGCACTATAAAGTAACTGTAAATAACAGTGACCATAACTTAATACAGGGTCTTGTAATTCTTGACTCCCACTCATATATTCAAAGCCAGCTTTTAACTAAAACAGAAAAATCAGAATTTAATAAAGATAACTGGAAGGATAAGGCGGTAGAGGAAGCACTAAAGAAAAACCCTGACGCCGTAATTCTCTCTTTCCCAAGCTAAGCAAAAAGCCACTCTGAAACAGAGTGGCTTAATTTTATGCTGTTTTATTAAAATTATTTCTTGTTGTGTCTTGCTTTCTTTTCGGGAGCAAGGAAGTTATATACAACAGCTGCAACAACACCGCCTACAAGTGGAGCAATGATGAAAATCCAAAGGTTTGAAAGAGCTGCACCGCCTGCAAAAATTGCAGGACCAAATGAGCGGGCGGGGTTTACTGATGTGCCTGTGAAGGGAATACCAAGAAGGTGTACAAGTGTAAGAGCAAGACCGATTACAAGGCCTGCCTTGTCGCTTGACTCTTTCTTTGATGTAACACCGATAATAGCCATAACAAATACGCAGGTAAGTATTGCCTCAATAGCAAAGCCCTGACCTGCTGAAACGCCCTCTGCAAGGGAGTTTGAGCCAAAGCCACAATCCTTACCATAGAAGGGAATCATTGCTGCAGCACCTGCAGTTGCGCCTAAAAACTGAGCAACAACATAGCCTGCAAAATCCTTAACACTCATCTTACCGAGTGTAAGCATAGCAATTGAAACGGCGGGGTTAATGTGGCAGCCTGAAACATTGCCGATGGAGTAAGCCATAGCAACTATTACAAGACCGAATGCAAGGGCGGTAGCAAGGTAGCTTACCTCTGCACTTGTTTTAAGCACTGCTGAGCAGCTTGTAGCAACTGCTACACCACATGCAACAAATACAAGCACAAATGTGCCTATAAACTCTGCAACATATTTTTTAATGCTTTCCATAGTTATTCCTCCGTATATAAATTACTTAAAAAGGTAAACTCTTGCCTCGTAGGGCTTTGTTCTGAACTCATTCTTATTGGGGTTAACTACATCGTAGTTACCTATAGCAAGCTCTGCCTTTGTAAGGTCAATACCCTCGGGAGCCTTGAAATTAACAGGATTTTCGCTGAATGAAACTACTACAAAGAGCTTCTGACCCTCATAATTTCTCTCATATACAAAAAGCTTGTTGCTGTTTGCATAGTACTGCTTAAAATCACCATAAATTACAACTTCGTTTTCCTTACGGAATTTAAGAAGCTTGCGGTAATAGTTAAGAATTGAGTTGGGGTCTTTTTCAGCAGCCTCAACATTTACCTCTTTGTAATTCTTATTGATTACAAACCAGGGCTCATCTGCAGATGTGAAGCCTGCATTTTTCTCTGCACTCCACTGAACGGGTGTTCTTGCACACTCACGGCTTACCTCACTCCAAAGCTTGAGGAAGCGCTTCTCACTGTAGCCAAGCTTTTTGAAGATTTTGTAGTTATTAAATGTGGAAACATCCTTACAATCTGTAAGGTGACCTACTGTGGGGTTGGTCATACCAATTTCCTGACCCTGATAGATAAAGGGTGTACCGCACTGCATTGTGTACATTGTAGCAAGTGCCTTACCGCTCTGCTCTCTGAATTTAACACTGCCGTATCTGTCAATTACACGGGCATGGTCGTGGTTTTCAATATAAAGGCAGTTCCAGCCTACGCCATACATTGCCTCCTGCCACTTTGCCATAGTTGACTTGAGCTTACGAAGGCTGAAGGGAGTTTTAACCCAGTCAATCATAAAGCAGTCAGCATTCATGTGGTCAAAGGAAATCATCATATCAAGCTTCTGGTCAGGACCCTCTGCACAAAGCTTAACAGCATCCTTAAGGCTGGTCATAGGACCTTCGCCTACCTGCATGCAGTCATATTCCTTTGCAACTGCTCTGAACTCATCAAGATACTCCTCAAGGTGAGGGCCATGCTTATAATGCTCTACGCCTGTGGCTACGGGAAGAGGAATACCGTTGGGCAGACCTTCGTCCTTTGAAATGAATGTGATAACGTCCTCACGGAAGCCGTCTACACCCATATCAAGCCAGAATCTCATTATACTTTTAACCTCTTCACGAACCTTGGGGTTATCCATATTAAGGTCAGGCTGACCCTTTGCAAATACGTGAAGGTAGTACTCATCAAGGTTTTTATCGTATTCCCATGCACCGCCCTCAAAAACAGAGAGCCAGTTATTGGGAGGATTGCCATCCTTACCCTTACGCCAGAAATAGTAATCGTGGTAGGGGTTGTCAACACTCTTGCGGCTTTCCTTAAACCATTCATGCTCTGATGAGGTATGGTTTACAACAAGGTCCATAAACACACGCATTCCCCTTGCGTGAGCGCCCTCAAGAATCATCTTGAAATCATCAAGAGTACCAAACTCAGGGTTGATGTTTTTATAGTCGGAAACATCGTAGCCGTAGTCTGCGTTAGGTGAAGGGAAAATGGGTGAAAACCAGATTGCATCAACGCCAAGGCTTTTGATGTAATCCAGCTTGCTGTAAACGCCGGGAAGGTCACCTATACCATCCCCGTTACTGTCGCAGAATGACCTTGTCCATATCTGATAAACGGACATTTCCTTAAACCATTTTTTAGTGATTTCTGCCATTTTTATCTTCCTCTCTCTAAAATCAAATTATGCCTTCGTTTATAACTTCAGGTGTTGTTACTGTTGTTATTTCTTCTGTGGTGGGTTCAGTTGCTTCCTCTTTGTCAGGCTCATCATCTTTAATTTCGCAATTAAGTGTTACCTGACCATTCTTTGCTGTTTCTATATTTTCAGTATAAACAACATTTCCCTCTTCGTCAATGAGTTTAAGCTCATTTTTGCCTGCGGGTATAACAAAGCTGAATGTATTATCTGCAGGCAGCTCCATTGTGAAATCCCCACACTTTAAGGTGCAGGGCACACCGCCGCTGTAATCTGAAGCTATGGTAACCTTGCCTGATACCTTGCCCATATTGTAAGTTTTCATAAGGGCAGCCTCTACACAAAGCTTTGCATTTACTAAATTAAGGTCTTTGGGCTCGTAGTTACCTATATAATTCTCGCCATAATCTGCCACTGCAACACGGCTTGTATTATTTATAATAATATCCTTGACCTGCTTACCTGTAAGCTTGGGGTTTATGCTTAAAATAAGACCTGCCACACCTGTTACAAAGGGTGCTGCCATAGAAGTGCCTGACATATAGCCATAGCCGTAGGTTACTGTGCTGTAAATACTTGCACCGGGGGCTGCAATCTGAACCTCAGGACCCTGATTTGATGTGGATGCCAATGTGAATTTACCATTGTAGCTGTTTGCTGCTGAGCCTACAATTATAATACGGTCAAGTATATCATCAACAGATACTTTATAAAAGCCCTTGAAGCAGTTTGACTTGCTGATACCTGCGTAATATGATGAGTTTCTTGCATCTACAGCCTGAGCGGCACTATTGCCGTTGCCCGCTGCCTGCACAGCTATAAAATCGTGCCCCTTTGAAAGCATTGACGCCATAACGTATGATGCAAGCATTACACCTATGGTGTGACCGGGGCTTCGCAAGGTGTTGGCATTTTCGGGAATAGCCGCAGACATACCGAAGCTCATATTTACTGCCCTTGCGCCTGCTTTTACAACTCTGACAATATCAAAAATAATTTCAAGGGTTGTATTCCATCTCTGACCATATTCGTCATCGGGCATCCAGTCTGCACATACAAGCTTTGCGGTAGGGCATATACCTGCTATACCTTCGTTATTATTAAGCTTTGCACTTATAATGCCTGCTACGTGTGTGCCGTGGTCTGCCTCTATATTTTTATTTATTGCGTTAGCTGATGGGAAATATACCTTGCCATCAAGGTCAGGGTGCTTATAAAGAAAACCATCATCAACTACACCAAGTAATACTTCCTTAAAGTAGGATTGGTAATTCCATGCTTCACTTGCATAGACTGCCTCAAAGCCCCAGTTACTGCCCTGTGGCTTTTCATTAGTCCAGTAAAAATGTCTGCTGATTTCCTTATTGAAATCAAAGGGGTCATCAGGAATAAACGTATTCTCTGTTTTTTCAAGAGTCATAGGCAATGCTTTAAGCACCTGAGGATAAGCCTCAAGTTTTTCACACTTTGCAGCAATTTCATCCTCAGTAGCAGCTTTGCAATCTGCCACATAAATATCTGATATGGCAGCCCAGCCGATAAGCTTTATATTTTCGCTTTTAAGTACGCTTATTTTCTTAAAGAAATTCTCCTCAGGGTTAAGTATGAGTACAAGCTTATTCTTTACAAGACCTGTGCTGCTGCCTGTAATTATATAGCTTTCAGGTTTTATACTGCTGAAAAAGTTATCATCAAATGCACTGTCTGTAAAGGGCATACCAAATACTGACTCTGCAAACTCATTGGCAATATCCTCAAGGGAAAATAAAGAAATATTGGTTGCACCCATTACAAGAGAAATAAGAAATGCTAAAAATCTTTTTATCATTTAATCCGCTCCCTGTTTTTTATTGCCTACGGGAATCTGTGTAAGGATTACGCCTGCAAACATAATGCCACAACCCACAAGCACTCTTACGCCCATATCGTCATGGAGTATGAGCCAGCCGAATATAACGGCAAATACACTTTCAAGGCACATAAGAAGTGCTGCTACTGCAGGCTGAGTATATTTCTGACCAAAAATCTGAAGCGTAAATGCAATAGCGCTTGAGCCAATGCCTGCATAAAGAATGGGAATTGCGGAGTCAACTATATCAGGTAAGCTTGGCTCCTCAAATATAAACATACAGATTACGGAGAATATGCCTGCCACAAGAAACTGACCGCAGGCAAGAGGAACACTCTCCACCTCCATACAATATTTATCTATTACTATTATATGCACAGCAAAGGCTGCTGCACAAAGCAGTGAGAAAATTTCGCCCTTACCAAGAGCAAAATCACCTTTTTTAACGCAGATAAAATACAGACCTATTACGCCAAGCACTATGCCTGCCCATACATTTGGTGAAGGTCTTTTTTTAAGAAACAGACCAAACAAAGGCACTAACATCATATAAAGTGCCGTGATAAATGCCACCTTGCCTGCCTCAATCTCGTATGTGAAGGCATGCTGCTGAAGGTTGCTTGCAACAAATAATACTGTGCCGCAAACAAGACCACCTCTGAACATACCCTTATAGTCAAATTTAGTTTTTTCTCCTGCAGGGAGATTTTTATTCTTTTTAATCTGGCTTATTACAAGCACAGGTATAAGCACTAATCCACCTATTACGGTGCGTATACCATTAAATGTAAATGTGCCTATGTGTGCTCCTGTTTTCTGAGCCACAAATGACAGACCCCATATAAGGGCTGCCAGCACACAATAAAGAGGACCTACTGCCTTCTCTTTTTTCATAATGTCACCTAAGCAAAACTGCCCACAGAAAATCTGCGGGCAGTTAAAAATTTAATAATTATTCAGCTTCTGCCTCTGCAGCAACTTCTTCAGCTTCTTCAGCAGCTTCCTCTGCTGCTTCTTCAGCTACGGGCTCAAGGAGAGCACGGATTGAAAGGCTTACACGCTTCTTATCATAATCAACAGCGGTAATCTTGCAGGTTACCTTCTGACCAACTGAAAGAACCTCTTCGGGCTTCTCAATGCGATGATCAGCAATCTGTGAAATGTGGATAAGACCGTCAATACCAGGAATAACTCTTGCAAAAGCACCGAATGTTGTAAGACCAACAACTTCTGCTTCTACAACTGAACCTTCGGGATAATCCTTCTTAAGGATTGCCCAGGGATTGTCTTCGTCTTTTCTGTAACCAAGAGAAATCTTCTTGTTTTCCTTATCAAGAGCCTTGATGTAAACTTCAACTTCCTGACCGATTGAGAAAACTTCTGAAGGATTCTTGATTCTCTTCCAGCTCATCTCTGAGATGTGAACCATACCGTCTACACCGCCGATGTCAACGAATGCGCCGTAGCTTGTCATTGACTTAACTGTACCTGTGTAGCTCTTGCCTTCTTCAGCAGCTGCCCAGAATGCCTCTGATGCTGCCTTTCTCTTTTCAGCTGCAACTGCACGAACTGAACCAACAGCTCTTCTTCTGCCCTGATCAACATCAATGATGCGGAAGCTAACCTGCTTCTTGAGGATTGACTCAAGTGCGTCATCTCTGTGCTCTGTTGCAAGTGATGCAGGAATAAATACGGTTGAACCCTTTGTAGCTACAAGAACGCCACCCTTGATGATATCAGTAACTGTACCTTCAAGAACTGTGCCTTCTTCTTTAGCTGCAACGATATCGCCCCATGACTTCTGAGCGTCAAGGCGCTTCTTTGAAAGCTTAACTGTACCTTCAGCGTCGTTACCCTTGAGAATCATAAGAGTAAGCTCATCGCCAATCTTAAGCTCTTTTGAGGGGTCTGCTGCGGGGTCATTGCTGTAATCTTCGTAAGAAACGATGCCTGTAAGACCGCCAAGTCTGTGTGTGCCGGGAAGTGCAACCTGGATTTCAGTAGCGTTGATAGCTGCTACTGTACAAACAACAACGGAATCGTCATTGAGTTCGCCAAGCATAGCTTCGAATTCGTTTTCAGTTGACGCTGCTGAAGGCACCTCCTCTACCTGAGTATTTGTGGTTTCGATGATTTCGGACATTGCTATAAGTACCTCCTTAATAATTGCAGCCGGGGTTGATGCCCCTGCTGTAACGCCAACCGTGGCGTATGTGGAAAAATCTATATTTTTGAGCTCATCGGCTCTTTCCACCAGAAATGTGGGACAGTGACTGCTGCATACGTTGTAGAGCTTCACTGTGTTTGAACTGTGGCGACCACCTATGACTACCATTGCGTCATTTTCGCAGGCGAGCTTGTCTGCTTCCTCCTGCCTTTCGTTAGTCGCAAAACATATTGTATCAAAAATTTTTGGGTTTGTATAGTATAAATTTATTATTTTTTTACATTTTTTCCATTCTTCAACGGAAAAAGTGGTTTGTGAAACAACTGTAACAGGCTTTTTTGTAAGCTCAGCATTATTTTCCAGCAGAGAATTAAGCTCATCTGCCGAAGAGAAAACATAGCTTTCGCCCTTACAGTAGCCCTCTATGCCCTGCACCTCAGGGTGCTTCGGGTCACCTGCAATTAAAACAGGTGTAAGGTCGGCAGAATTCTCTGCCACAATTTTGTGTATCTTTTTTACAAACGGACAGGTTGCATCACAAATTTCACAGCCGATTTCTGCAAGAGTATCATAAACCTCAGGTGCAACTCCGTGAGCCCTGATAATTACAGTTTCGTCACCGGTAGCTTCCGATGGGCTTTCTATAATATCAACGCCCTTAGCTTTAAGGTCATCCGTAACTGTGGCATTGTGAATTATAGGGCCAAGTGAGCAGCATTTTTTGCTTTTCTCTGCCACCTCATAAGCCATTGTAACAGCTCTGTCTACTCCGAAGCAGAAGCCTGCCTTCTCTGCAAGTATTACTCGCAATGGCCTTCCTCCCAGAGAGCAGTGATATCAGCCATAATTCTGTCTGCTGCAGCTATCTGCTCTTCTCTTGTAGCATTCTCGGAAAGACCAAGCTCCTCATAAGGGATAAACTTGCCGTATCTTACTGTGTATCTTGAACGCTTTTTGAGATTATCATTATTGTAAACTGAAACGGGAAGCACACCACACTTTGCCTGAGCAGCAAAGTTTGCAACACCTCTGTGTGCCTTGCCGATTTTACCATCCTTTGAGCGGGTGCCCTCAGGGAATATACCAAGGATAAAGCCCTTTTTAGGGATATCAACAGCACGCTTGAATGCGGCACTGTCTGCTCTGCCTCTTGAAACGGGGAAGCCATTTACCTTGGTAAAAGCCCAGCCAACAACGGGTATATCCCAAAGCTCTTTTTTGCCCATGAAAAACATCTGTCTTTTCTTTATGCCAAGACCAATCATAAGCGGGTCTATCATGTGAATATGGTTTGAGGCAAGAATGAAGCCACCCTCTGCAGGGATATTTTCAACGCCTGTATATTCAACCTTAAAAATACATCTGGCAACAAGCTTACCAAGAGGTCTTAAAAAATTATAAAGCTTGCTCTCTTTGATGGGTCTGTCGTAGTTGTACTTACTCATCCGATTTTCTCCTTTATAGTAGAAACTACTTTATCGATAGACTCCTCAAGAGAAAGGTCGCTTGTATCTACAAGTATGCTGTCCTCAGCGGGTTTAAGTGGAGCAACCTCTCTGTGAGAGTCGTTATAGTCTCTCTGAATCAATTCTTCAAGTACATTATTATACTCCACTTTTGTTCCTTTTGCAATAAGTTCATCATATCTTCTTTTTGCTCTTTTCTCAGCAGAAGCAGTAAGGAAAATTTTAACCTGTGCATCAGGAAGCACTACTGTGCCTATATCTCTGCCGTCCATAAGGCAGTTATTTTCTTTGGCAATATTTTTCTGAAGGTCAAATAAAAATGCTCTTACTGCAGGAATTGCAGAAACATTTGAAGCTGCCATAGAAGCGTCAGGGGTGCGGATTTCTTCAGATACATTCTCACCATTAAGAAGCACCTGCTGTACACCATCTGCAAATTTAAGCTCAACAGTAATCTTATCAAGAGTAGCTGAAACAGCAGCAGCGTCTGTGGTATCAAGATTATTTCTTAAAGCATTTACACCAACTGCTCTGTAAAGAGCGCCTGTATCTACATAGATATAACCAAGCTCTTTGGCAGCTGCCCTTGCAACTGTACTTTTGCCTGCGCCTGCAGGGCCGTCTATTGCTACATTTATTACCATAATAATTCTCCTTTATATACAGTTTAATCCGGCTAATCTGCCAGTAGAAAATGCTATCTGTAAATTAAAACCACCTGTGTAGGCATCCACATCAATTACCTCACCTGCAAAGTAAAGACCGCTTACAAGCTTTGATTCCATTGTGGATGGGCTGATTTCCTTTGTGCTTACGCCGCCGCTTGTTACAATGGCTTCGTCAATTGGTCTGAAGCCTGTAACTGTGACCTTGAGATTCTTAAGAAGCTTTACAAGACCTGCCCTCTGCTCACGGGTAATCTGATTTACCTTGGTTGCCATAGGAATATGGCTAAGCTTAACTATTACAGGCACCAGCTTTTTAGGAAGCAGAGCATCAAGAGCATTTATAAAATTCTTGTTGGTATTCTCTGAAAAATCTCTTAAAATTCTTGTATCAAGCTGCTCCTCTGTAAGAGCGGGCTTTAAGTCTATATAGATTTCGTACTTGCCCTTTTTCATATCTCTCATGTGGGCGCTTGCACTGAGAATGCAGGGACCTGATACACCGAAATGGGTAAAGAGCATTTCGCCGAAATCCTCATACACTTTCTTATTCTTTTCAGTATCCATAACTCTTATGGAAATATTGCGCAGTGATAAGCCCATAAGCTGTGAGCAGTAGCCCTCATGTGCCTCAAGGGGTACAAGGGATGGAACGGGGTCAATTACAGTATGACCTGCCTGCTGAGCAAGTGAATAGCCATCACCTGTGGAGCCTGTCTGCGGGTAGGATTTACCGCCTGTGGCAATTATCACTTTATCTGCATTTATTACAGAGCCATCGGTAAGCTTTACGCCTTTAACTGCACCATCTTTTATGATAAGCTCAGTTGCCCTGCCCTGCACAAACTTTGCATATTTATCAGCGTAGGAGTGAAGGCAGTCAACTATATCCACCGCCTTATCTGATACGGGGAAAATTCTGTTGCCTCTTTCCACCTTGAGAAGCACTCCACGGCTTTCAAAAAAATCAACTGTATCTGAGGGCATCCAGCCATTGAATGCACCGTATAAAAACCTGCCATTAGTTGGCACATTTGAAATAAGGCTCTGAATATCCTTACAGTTATTGCTTACGTTACAGCGACCCTTACCTGTAATCATTACCTTACGACCGGGGCGCTCATTCCTTTCAAGCAGTATTACATCTGCTCCGTTTTCACCTGCAGTGCCTGCCGCCATCATACCTGCGGCACCTGCACCTATTACTAATACATCAGCCTTCATTACTTTTCCTCTCTGCCTGTGCGGTATACGTGATACTCATCCCATATCTGCTCAAGGGCTTCAAGATTCTGATGTACTTCCTCCTGCCTTTCACGGGCGCTTGCAGCTATAAGAGCATTTACTAAGCTCAGGGGTGCAACAAGGCTGTCTACAAAAGAAACCATTGTACTTTGTGCAACAAGAAGGTAGGTAGCATAAGAAGCTATGGGTGACATTTCACCATCAGTTATTGAAATAATTGTGGCATTTCTGCTCTGGGCAAATTTTAATGCCTGAATGGTCTGTGTTGAATACCTTGGGAAGCTGATTGCAATTACAACATCCTCACTGCTTATGCGTAAAAGCTGCTCAAACATTTCACTTGCAGCAGAAGTATCAACAAGCACAACATCATATAGAAAGCTCATATAAAATGAGGCAAAGCTGGCAACTGAAGCAGAGGAACGGACACCTAAAATGTATATTCTTTTAGCTTTGTTTATTGCCTCAACAGAGCCCTGAAAATCCTCACGTGAAATATTATCACGGGTCTTTTTAATCATATCAATATCGGCAGCAAAGGTACGCTCTATAAAATCTTCGCCGTCATATTTATTGGCAGCCTCCATACGCTGTACGCTGGTGAGCCTGTTTTTTACAGTTTCCTGCAGATTTTTCTGAAGCTCGGGATAACCATCAAAGCCTATGGCTGATGCAAAACGCACTACTGTGGATTCACTTACACTACAAGCCTTACCTAAAGCTGCAGCTGTCATAAATGAAACCTTTTCGTAATTTTCTTTTATGTAGTCAGCTATTTTTTTGTGACCTTTTGAAAGGGAGCTGTAATATATTTCAATTCTGTCGTGTATAGTTTCAGCCATGTTTTCACCTCCGAAACAGGATAATCTGCAGAGTATTTTACATTAAAAATGAAGGAAATGCAAGATTATATTATAAAAATGCAAGTTTTCTTTCATAATGTAAAATATGATTGACTATTCTGATTACGCAAATATATAATATAGGCGTACGAAAGAAGTACCTACGGAGGCTTTACTATGAAAAACTCATCTACTCTTTTTTATACTTCCCCTGCAAAGGCATGGACTATGGCATTACCTATTGGCAACGGCACCTTAGGTGCTATGATTTATGGTGATGTTAAGGAAGAAAAGCTCTCACTTAACCACGATGAATTATGGACAGGTAAGCCAAAGGATACCGTAAGAGAAGGCGCTCCCGAATCTTTTGAAAAAGCCCGCAAGCTTGCCCTTGAGTGTAAATACAAGGAAGCTCAGGATGAAATAGAAAATAATTTTGAAAGCACCTGGAGTCAGGCATATCTTCCTTTAGGTGACCTTAACATAAGCTTTGGCATAAAGGGCAAGGCTAAAGACTACAAAAGATATCTTGACCTTGACAATGCAGTAGCTGGTGTTGAGTTTACTGTAAAGGATGTTAAATATACAAGGGAGTATTTTGCTTCATACCCTCATAAGCTTATTGGTATGAAATTTACATCAGGTGCTCCTGCAGATATTAAAATCTCATTCAGCTGTCAGCTTAAAAGCTCAGTAAGTGTGGATGATAATATTCTTTGCCTTGATGGTGAAGCTCACGGCGAAAATGTACAAAATAACGAAAGCCCCCGTAAGACATACTTTGAAGAGGACAGTATGAGAGGTATGCTTTACAGAGCGGGCGTAAAGGCTGATACAAACGGCAAGGTAACCTATGGTACTGACTGCATAGTAATTGAAGGCGCAACAGATACTGTTTTATACTTTACTGCTGTTACAAGCTTCAACGGCTATGATAAGCACCCATTCCTTGAGGGTAAGGAATATAAAAAGCCTGTGGCAGATATTCTCACATCTGCAAATGATTACGAAAAAATCAAGGCTGATTCCGTTGCTGATTACCAGAATATATATAACAGAGTTTCCCTTGAAATTGATGGCGAATCAAGTGATGCATCTACCGATAAGCGCCTTAAAGAATTCAAGAAAACAAAGAACGATACAGGGCTTATTACCCTTGTTTATAACTATGGCAGATACCTTGCAATTTCATCATCACGCCCCGGCACACAGCCCGGTAACCTTCAGGGTATATGGAATGATAAATTTGATGCCCCATGGCACGCTAATTACACAGTAAATATCAATACTGAAATGAATTACTGGCCTGTGCTTATGACTAATATGGCTGAGGTAAATGAGCCTCTCATAGAGATGGTTAAGGAGCTCAGCGTTACAGGTGCAGTTGCCGCAAAGGGTATGTACAATGCAAAGGGCTGGGTATCACACCACAATGTAGATTTATGGCGACTTGCTACCCCTGTTTCAGGCAGAGCAAGCTGGGCATTCTGGCACGGCTCATCAGGCTGGCTTTGCAGGCACCTTTATGAGCATTATGAATATACCGGTGATGTGGACTTTTTAAGAGAAACTGCATACCCACTTATGAAGGGTGCTGCACAGTTTTACCTTGATATTATGACAGAGGAAAATGGTGAAAAATTCCTTTGCCCCGGCACTTCCCCTGAGCATGGATTTATTTATAATGACGAAACCTGCAATGTAGGCAAATTTACCACAATGAGCATGAGCATTGCAAAGGACCTTTTCCTTAACACCATAAAAGCCTCTGAAATACTTGGTATTGATAAAGACTTTGCAAAAGAGCTTCAGGCAACAGTTGATATGATGCACGAGTTAAGAATCGGCTCAGAAGGTCAGCTGCTTGAGTATGATGGTGAATTTCCTGATGCAGAGCCTCACCACAGACACGTATCACATCTTTATGCCCTTCACCCTGCAAATCTTATTACTGCTGATGGCACACCTGAGCTGGCAAATGCTGCAAGGCGCACCCTTGAAAGAAGAGGAGATGCAGGCACAGGCTGGTCACTTGGCTGGAAGATTAACTTCTGGGCAAGGCTCTTTGATGGTAACCACGCACTAAAGCTGATTGAAATGCAGCTAAGACCTGTTAAGAGTGTTGGTGTAAACTATGGTGGCGGTGGCGGCACCTACGAAAACTTATTTGATGCCCATCCCCCATTCCAGATTGATGGTAACTTTGGCTTTGTAAGCGGTATTACCGAAATGCTTATGCAGAGCCGTGACGGTAAAATATACCTGCTCCCCGCCCTTCCTGATAAGTGGCAGAGTGGCTCAGTTAAGGGTCTTAAGGCTAAGGGCAATGTTACCGTAGATATTACATGGAAAAATGGCAAGGTAAGCGACTATAAGCTTCAGGGCAAAGGCACATTTACAGTAATTGTAAACGGTGAAGAAAAAGCAGTAACACTATAAAATGAATTAAGGCTCCACCTTTTCGGGTGGAGCCATTTTGTACTTATTTAAGCTTTTCAAAACCAGAAGCATAGCATACTACGGATTTTTCCTCACCGGGTAAATTCTGTGCTATGAAGCGTTTATCGGGGTCTGTATTATTAAGCCTTACAACCGCAATCTCCTGATTGGTGGTGTACTCTGAATCACCTACGATAATATCATAAACTGCGTAAAGCGTACCACGCTGAATTCTGCTTGCAAGGGAATAGGTGTACATTGAAAGCCTGCCCTTATCTGCATTATCAAGGGTGAATATTGCCTTTACGCCCTTTATGAAGCCGTCAACATCCTTAACACTATCGGGGGTATCAATGCTGTAAGCATCAGCAACACCGCTGTAAGCAGTGGGGAAAGCGGGAGCAATATAAATAAGTCCTTTTTCGTTTACTGCGTTTATGATGTTAATCTGTCTGTCAGGGTTTAAGGAGTAGAAAACTACATTCTCACCCTTAACTTCACCGCTGTCATAAATCTCTTTTATAGCTTCTTTAAGGGAGCTGTCTGCAACTGTAATATCCTCATAGAGGCTGTCCTTTACAGTTTTTTCTACATATTTAATTCCCTTTTCTTCGCAGGCATTTTTAAGATATGTGCCATAATTCATATAAAGGAAATTATTCTTTACATAGCGGTCCTCTGCAAAGAATACGAAATACTCTGCCTTCTGACTTTTAGCTGCTGAGATAATATCCTTTGCATAAAGCTGACGGTCCGCAGCAACTGTAAGGTCTACAACCTCATTAAGCTTTGAAATATCGTCCTCCGGCTCAATAGCGGCAATGACGATATCAGGATTTTTGCTCTTTATAGCCTTTGCAGCATTATAGGTAAAGTAACCTGCCCTTGCAAAGATAACAGCCTTTACATCCTCAACCTCTGCAGCCTTTCTTGCTGCAACAAGTATGTCAGGGTCGCCTGTTTCAAGGTGGCGGGTATCCTCATACTCCATAACCACTACAATATCTTTATTTTCCTCTGCCAGCTTATTAACTACTACATAATCCTCAGGATAATGCTCCTTGGTTGGCATAAGGATTACAACCTTGCCCTCAGGATACTTTACAGGTACATCTATAAATTTTTTGCCGCAGGATGCAAGGCAAAGTACCATAACAAGCACCAGCAGAGCGCTTAATAATCTTTTCATATCAAACCTCAATATTTAAGCTTTTCGTTAACCTCTTTAAGTGTGCTTTCGTGAATTTTAAGCACCTTGCGGTCATAAGTATAAATGCCGTTAAGCTCATTTTCAACGTCACTTACCTGAGTGTAAACTGTGGCGCATAAGCCTTTCTCAATAAGGGGTATAACCTGATCAAAATGAAGTGACTTATAGTGCTTTGAAAGCTCGTCCTTATCTTTATATTTGAGATAAAGACCGAAGCTCTTGCTCTCACTCCATGAATGACCGCTTACTGTATTCTGATATCCGCCGTATTCACTAAGTACAATGGGTCTGCCCATAGTGCGACGCTTTGTGGGGGCATTTACCCTGAATACATACTTATGAATACTCTTGAAATCAGGACCCTTCTGATCGTGCCAGCCACTTGCGTGGTCAACAAATCTTGATGGGTCTGTTTCTTTGATTTTATTGCCGATTTCGTAGGCGTCAAACTGACCCCAGCCTTCATTGAAGGGTACCCAGCAGCAGATTGAAACTACATTATAAAGGTTATCAATCATTTCAAAAAGCTCAGACTTGAATTCTTCTCTCCACTCAGGCTTTTCACGGCTGAAGGATTTATACATATTATCCTTAACATGTACATTTATGTTGGGCAGACCGCCTGCAAGTATAAGGTTGATGGGCTTGCCGCCGCTTATCATATCCTGCCATACAAGCATACCAAGGCGGTCACAGTGGTAATACCACCTCATAGGCTCAAGCTTTATGTGCTTACGCAGCATATTGAAGCCAAGCTTTTTCATCTGCTCAATATCAAAAATCATTGCCTCATCTGTGGGGGCGGTAAGTCCGCTCTCGGGCCAGTAGCCCTGGTCAAGAAGACCACGCTGGAAATAAGGCTTGTTATTAAGAGCAAGGCGGGGAATGCCTTTTTCGTCCTTCATAATGGAGAATTTACGCATACCAAAGTAGGAGTAAACCTCGTCATCACCAAAGTTAAATTTAATTGTATAAAGGAATGGGCTTTCGGGACTCCACAGCTTTGCATCGGGAATTGAAATTTCATCCTCGGCTTTGATTTCGCCCTCAAAAACTACTGCATCACCATCACATACTGTGGCACAAAGCTTGCCCTCGCCAACAGTATCTGCACAGATTTTAATTACACCTTTATCAATATCGGGAAGGAGCTTTACAGACTTAATATGGCTCTCACTTACAGCCTCAAGCCATACTGTCTGCCATATACCTGATGTGGCGGTATACCAGAAGCCAACAGGCTTTAATATCTGCTTACCTCTCTGCTGAGGGCCTTCATCAGTAGGGTCAAATACCTTTACTACAAGCTCATTTTCTCCGTCTTTAATGGCAGATGTTATATCAAACTCAAAGGGATTATAGCCACCTGTGTGGGAGCCGACCTCCTTGCCGTTTACCCATACTGTGCATTTATAGTCAACTGAGGAGAAATGAAGAATAACGTTTTTATTCTCAAACTCTTTGCCAAGGGTAAAATATCTGCGATACCATAAAAGCTCTGTGGGTTTAAGAGGCTTTTCAACGCCTGAAAGCTCACTTTCAATAGCAAAGGGTACAATTATTTTACCGTCAAAGCTCTGTGGCTTACTATCGTTTAAGCCTGTGATGGCATAGTCATACTCACCATTGAGGCACATCCATGTTTTACGCTCAAACTGTGGGCGTGGATACTCTGAAAGAGGGCAGGATTTATCTACCTTATCTGACCATACAGTATTAAGAACGCTCATAATAATTCTCCTTTATCAACCTACATCTACAAAATCTTCAAGGCGATAGCTGTCTCTTACGCCATTGCCAACACGAACAAAGTCAAAATCCTGCTTCTTTGTTCTGGCGCCTCTTGTGAAGAAATAATCAAGCTCATACTCTTTCTCTTTAGCTCTGCTTACAACAGGTGATTTATCAAGATTAAAGGTCCATTTTTCTCCCTCTTTTCCCTCAGGAGCCTTGGACATATCAAGATAAAGGCTGCCGTTTATATCCTTGTAAATGGGGTACTTTTTAAGTATTTCGTCTGCACATTTTTCGGTATAAACTGCCTTGAGAGCAGCCTCTAAATCTGCATAGTTAGAATATCTTGGATCAGTTACAAGAGCGTAAGTCTTTTTGCCCTCTGTAACGGTTGTGGTGTTACTTACTTTAAGGTGACCAAGCACAAATACTTCGTTATAGAAATACTGGTTGCTGTCAACCAAGGAGCGGAATGTGGCAAGAAGCCCCTCTCCTACATAGGTTTCAGGGTCTAAATCCTTTTTACCACAGGCACAAAATGAAAGTGCCATAACAGCTGCTAATAAAAATGCTATAATTCTTTTCATAGCACACACCTCCAATATAATATAAAATTATAAAACAAAGATTATATTAAGTCAACAAATTAAATATCCGAAAGCGCAAAAAGAGCGCCCTTTAAGGACGCTCATGTTTTATTTATTGCCTTCGTTTGCCTCATGGGCATTTTCCACCATATATTTCATCAAGCCCTTGGTGATTACATAGGTTTCATCAACAAGGAGCTTTATATCAGTTTCCATACCGTCATCAACCCACCTGATAATATAGCTGCTTACAATCGCTGCAAGAGCCTGTGAGGCAAGGTCAAGCTGTCTGTCAGTTACATTATACTCAAGCTTATACCTTTCTGAAGCCTCTCTGATTGCATTAAACAAAGCGGTTTCAATAAATGTTGTAAGATGCTCGTGCCTGCTTGAATTGTAGATATGGTAAACAATCTCTTTGTTTTTGTAAACCATATCAAAAAATCCAATTACTGCTGACCTTTCACTGCTTTCGGAATTCACATTTTTTATGTAATACTTTACCTCATAATCAAAGGTTTTATTCATAAGGTCATCAATATCTGAAAAGTAGTAGTAAAAGGTTTTTCTGTTAAGTCCGCATTTATCTGTGATATCCTTAACGTTTATATTCTCTATCTGTTTTTCCCTGAGGATTTCCTCAAAGGTTTCCATTATTTCAACTTTAGTTCTGTTTGCCATTTTTATTATCTCCTTTTTTCATATTTCTATTATTACACATTTATCTTGAAAATGTCAAATAACTGTGCTATTATTTCTCATGTTTTAATAGAATATTTGGAGGAATACATTATGTTATCCAGCGTATTAAGCAATGCTAAGGTGCTTATGGCACTTGCAGCTGTTGTATCCCCTGCTCTTTGTGCTTTATTCCTTAAGCTTTTTTCAGGCAGGCTTCCTAAGGACCAGGGCAGAGAATTTGCAGTAGACGGTCAGAAATCCGCAGGCAAAATCAGAGGCGCAGGCATTTTATTTGTAATTTCATTTATTATCTGTGGTCTTCTTTTTGTACCTGTTTCAGTTGAATACGCAATTTACTATGTGCTTATATTTGCAGGCATGCTCTCCGGCTACCTTGATGACGCCGCTGAAAAGCCCTGGGGCGAATATAAAAAGGGTGCTATTGACTTGGTAATATCCGTAGCAACTGCAGGCACATTTGTATGGAAAAACCCTGATTTATTAAGAATCGTTTTCTTTAACCACACCTTAAATATTCACCCTGTTATTTATGTGATTCTTGGTGCTGCATTAGTATGGATTATGATTAACGCAGTAAACTGCACTGATGGTATTGATGGCTTCTGCACAACTCTTTCCACAGTTTCATTTATCTCCATAGCAGCTGTTATCTTAATGAGAAACACAGATAAGCACATGGTTGACCTTACCGCCATTCTTATCCTTTCACTTTTCCCATATCTGTGGAAAAACTCAGAGCCCAGCACCATGCTTATGGGTGATGCAGGCTCAAGAGCACTCGGCTTATTTATGGCAATGCTCCTTATGAAATCCGGTAATGCAATACTTGTAATTCCCCTTTGCTTCGTAATTTGCGTAGATGGTCTTATTGGTATAGCAAAGGTTTCTATAAGAAGATTCCTCAAGGTTAAAAACTTTATGGAAAAAATCCGTACTCCCCTTCACGACCATTCAAGAAAGAATAAGGGCTGGTCAAATACTCAGGTTATTTACAGATACTGTATGATACAGATTGTAATTTCAGCACTTACACTTATCATTATGAAAGCCGCATAAAAACAGTTAATCCCGCTCCTTTTGAGAGCGGGATATTTTTTTACTTAAAAGAAGGATATGAGAGCAGCAGATGTAATCATAAAGGTCTGGAATGAAAATGCGGAAACAGCAGCACCTATAAATCTGTTGCCTGTTTTACGGCGGATATAATCACCAAGAGGAACACAGAAAATATACATAAATATCATATTCTGAGCCTGACCTATAACACCTGAGTAGCTCTTGATTACAAGATAAAAAGCTATAAGTAAAAACAGTGCAACATACTGTATAAGATTATAGAGGAAAACTGTTTTTGCAGATACATTGCTCTTTTTAAGCATATCATTTTCACAGCCTGAAACATAGTAGCCTGCAGCCATAAGAATGGTAGCAAATATAACCCAGAAAAGCCTTGCGTTTACTGGAATAAGACGGTACATTGTACCTCTTAAAATAAACCATACATAGAAGCAGAGAGCAACTGTGATGGCTATAATTACAGCGGCAGTTTTACCATCTGCAAGGGATTTTATATTAAGCCTTGGCAGCTTACCCTCGGTGCCTTTGAATTTACCTTTACGGTAGGCAAAAATCATAACAAGACCATAGCCTGCAATACAGCACATATAGGGTATATTCATTACAGGGCTTCCGAAAGGCATTGCCACACAGATACAGCAGATTACAAACGCTGCCAAAAGACCGGGAAGCCACATAAGAAGCTTCCTGAGAAGGAATTTTTTGGAATCAGTTATAACGGGAAGCTCGGCTTCATCAGTTACTTTATTTTCTGATTTAAGAGAAACAAATACTAAAGCAAGGCCTAAAAGTCCCATAATCCAGCTTATATATACAAAGCTGATTTCAGCGGGAGCAAAGGTGGAGGCTTTGCCTGTAATATCCTCAATAGCTCCATTTACAAGAGCTGTACATCTGGGTGAGTACATCATATATGAGTGAAGCACTCCTGAGGTGACACCTACTGTAATTTTACTGCCAACTCCGTTTACCTGAGTGCTGCTCCATTTTCCTTCTGTGGGGGTACCTTTACCGCCAATATGATTGTAGATAGCGTATATATCCCCTTCGCTTACGATGTCATCTGCTGTTGAGCCGTAAAGATAAATATTTGTGCCCTTTGTAAGAGCTTCGTTATATGAATGCCATGGCTCCTCTGCATCATCACTTGTGCCTGCAAAAAGGCTTGCCTGCGCATTGAAGTTATAGTTTACCTCAGGTGACATAAGGATAACATTGCTTATATCACGCTTTGTTACGGTAGTTTCAGCTGAAGGGTCATTATAGTCATATAAAAGCCTTAAAATAGACCTGCCGCCCATTGAGTGACCTACAAGAATAATGTGGTCGTAGTCTATGCCTGAAATGGTATGGAGCTTTTCAATGGCATCACCAATTTCAGCGGGAATGCTGTCTGTTTTTGCGTTATCAAAACCGATTGTATCTGATGATGCACCCTGACCTGCATAGTCAAAGGTCATAACAGAAATTCCGTTTTTGGCAAATACATTTGCCATAGGTCTCCATTTTTGTCTGTCGCAGGAATAACCGGGGCAGATAAGGGCAGCATACTCTGCACCCTGCACCTCATAGTATGAGCCTTTAAGGTTTACAGGCTCATTTTTATATGTAGAATCAAAAGATATTCTTTTTTCCTTCATAGTGGGTATGCCCAAAGTAAAAATCAGGGCAAAGGTTACCACAAGGCAGATGATTCCTATAATACGGGAAATGAGTTTTTTATTCATAAATCCTCCCCATTTAATTAGTGCCACACCAAAAAGCGTGGCACTATCTGTTTATATTGTTTGTATCAGGCTCTCAGAATTGTTATATCATTCTTCACCTTTGAGCATAAAATCTTTAAGACCTGCCTTATCAAGAATAAATACGCCCA
>JAKSQR010000080.1 GCA_024404065.1 Clostridia bacterium
CAACATTATGAAAAATAAAATTGAATCCATGTAAAAAAATTCAGCTCACCCGAAAGGATGAGCTGTTTTTAATATTATTAAGCTATCAGATTTTACGGATAATACCAAGAGGTGTCTGCTCGTGGCTCTGACCAAGAGGATTATCCTTAAGCACTCTTGCCATAAGGTCTCTGTCAGTATCAAGGGGATATGCGCCCATAATAACGCCGCCAAGGTCGTTAATATCTGTAACAAGTACGGGGCAGCCTACTACCTTGCTTACCTTCTCACAAACCTCATCAGGGTCAAGGGGTGAAAGGGATACGCACTCGTTGTAAGGGGGAAGTGTGCAGTCGCAGGGGCCGTCAATGCTTCTTGCCTTTTCGCCTGCTACCTTGTAGAACCAGCCTCTTTTACCAATAAGCTTACCAAATGCGGAAACGCCTGCTGCAAAAAGAATACGGGGTGTGCCGCACTCCTGAAGTGCCATTTCCATAGTTTCGGGAATACCAAGACCAATGCCGTAGGGAGTTTTAAGAACGAATTTGCAAAGGAGCTTTGCAAGGGGGCGTGGATGAATATCCTTCATGGGGATTGCTCTGCCCTGAGTACAGCCTACTGCCTTCTCAGTAATAAAAAGCACATCGCCATCTTTGATATGCTCGCCTGCATACTTCTGGCAAACCTCAGCAATATCATCAACCTCAGTAATTACGTGGGTCTTAATTGCGTATCTTTCATAAGTTACGCCGTCAACCTCAATATCCTTTACCTTCTTGTCATTTACTGTAATATTATCCATTTCTCAAAACCTCAATATTTATTATTTTTGAAAATATTTTTTGCTATGTAAATTGGTCTGTCCTTACCCTGTACATAGGTGCGGGCAAGGTATTCGCCTATAATGCCGAGGCAGCCGAGAATAAGACCGCCAAAAAGTGTAATAAGAATTACCATAAGCATTACGGGGTTAAAGGGGCTGCCGCATATAAGCATTATAAGCCTTATAATCAGGCATATTGCAGAAACACTCAGGCTTAATGCGCCAAGACCTGTTGCCACCTTGAGGGGTGCTGTGGTAAAAGCAAAAATGCCCTCAAGAGCATAGGCAAAAAGCTTTTTGAAGCTCCACTTTGATGTGCCTGTTGCCCTCTCCTCTGCTACGTAGGGGATGTACTTTACATTGTAGCCTACCCAGCTGAAAATGCCCTTGCTGAAGCGGTAGTATTCGTCCATCTCAACAATGGTATCCACCATACTTCTGCGGAATGTACGGAAGTCTGAAGCCCCCTGTACAAACTCAGTATCGGCAAATTTATTTATAATTTTGTAGAAGTTTTTCTTAAAGAAGATAAGCACCTTCTGCTCACTTCTTGTTTCCTGATAGCAGGTAATGCAGTCAGTATCAGGGTCCTCATCCAGCATATTTACCATAGTAAGGGCTATTGAAGGCCTCTGCTGAAGGTCCGCATCAATTACGGTAACATACTCGCCCTCGCTCTCCTTAAGGCCGGCGTACATTGCGCTCTCCTTACCAAAGTTGCGGGAGAAATTTACTACCTTGATGGGTACATCTGCACTTACAAGCAGTTTTTTAAGCTCACTGAGTGTGCCATCTCTGCTGCCATCATTTACAAAAACTATTTCATAGTCAAAAGCTACATCCTTTAAGTCGCTTTTTACTGCGTCATAAAAGAGTGCTACATTCCCCTCCTCATTAAAGCAGGGTACTACAAGTGAAAGCTTCATTTTATTTTACCTTTAATTCGTTTACCATATCAAGCTTTTCCCAGGGAACATCAACATCTGTTCTGCCCATGTGACCAAGTGCAGCAACCTGCTTGTAGATAGGTCTTCTGAGCTGAAGCTTATTGATAATGCCCATAGGAGTTAAATCAAACTTAGCCTTTACAAGCTCTGAAATTTCAGAGTCTGCAATTTTGCCTGTGCCGAAGGTATCAACAAATACTGAAACAGGCTCTTCAACACCGATTGCGTAGGCAAGCTCAACCTCACATTTATCAGCAAGGCCTGCTGCTACTACATTCTTTGCTACGTATCTTGCAGCGTAAGCAGCGCTTCTGTCAACCTTTGTTGGGTCCTTACCGCTGAAAGCACCGCCGCCGTGACGGGCATATCCGCCGTAGGTATCTACAATAATCTTACGGCCTGTAAGACCGCTGTCGCCCATAGGACCGCCTACTACAAATCTGCCTGTGGGGTTTACATAGAATTTAGTGTTATCATCAAGCATATCTGCAGGAATTGTGGTTTTAATAACCTTCTCAATAATGTCTGCTCTTATCTGCTCAAGTGTTACCTTGTCGCTGTGCTGTGATGAGATAACAACAGTATCAACTCTTACGGGCTTGCCATTTTCGTCATACTCAACTGTTACCTGGCTCTTGCCGTCAGGTCTTAAATAATCAAGTGTGCCGTCATTACGCACTGCAGTAAGCTTTGCAGCAAGCTTGTGAGCAAGTGAAATGGGAAGGGGCATAAGCTCGGGTGTTTCGTTACAAGCGTAGCCGAACATCATACCCTGGTCGCCTGCACCGAGGGCATCAACGCCCATTGCGATATCGGGGCTCTGCTTATCGATAGTGGTAAATACTGCACAGGTGTTACCATCAAAGCCCTTTTCAGAGTTATCGTAACCGATTTCGTTTATTGTTTTACGCACAATTGCGGGGATATCAACATTAGCTGTGGTTGTGATTTCACCCATAACCATTACCATACCTGTGGTGGTAGTGGTTTCGCAGGCAACTCTGCCCTTAGGGTCCTGCTTAAGAATTTCGTCAAGAATTGCGTCAGAAATCTGGTCGCAGATTTTATCGGGATGTCCGCCTGTTACGGACTCAGATGTGAAAAAGTAGTGAGCCATCTTAATTACCTCTTTTCAAAAAAATAACCCGCCAAGGTATCTCAGCGGGTGAAAATACCTTATCTTTCAATCCTCAGGATTGCAGGAATTAGCACCTTGTGTAACACAGGTTGCCGGGCTTCAAAGGGCCTGTCCCTCAGCCGCTCTCAATAAGGAATATCTTATTTGCGAAAAGTATTATATTATATATATACAAATATGTCAAGAATAATTTAGCAATTCTGACAATAAATTTAAGGGGTTTTACTTTATAAATTCAAGTATTTCAGCGGGGGTTTCTGCTATGAAATCTGCACCGCTCTCAAGGAGCAATTCTTTACCTCTGTAGCCCCATGTAACACCTATTGAAAGGAGCCCTGCATTGTGACCTGTGAGTATATCCACATCACTGTCACCTGCAAAAATGCAGTTTTCTTTTGCGGAAGCAAGGCTTTCAATGGCTTTGTTTACCCCTGCAGGGTCAGGCTTTGTGGGTATGCCCTCCCTCTGACCTATGGTAATATCAATAAGCTCACCGAAGTAGTATTTAATTACATCCTGCGCCGCCTCGTCCATTTTATTGGTAACTACCGCAGTTTTAATCCCCTGCTTTTTTAAGACTTTAAGCAGGTCAGTAACGCCCTTATAAGGTGCGGTTTTAATGCGTGAGTTATCTTTATAGTAGCTTCTGAAAAGCTGATAGCACTTTTCAAAATCCTTTTCGTTTATATTTTCGGGGGTGCTTCTTTCCATCAGCTTTTTTACTCCGTTACCTATAAACTGCCTTACCTCGTCAGTTGTTCGTAATGGGTAGCCACACTCTTTAAGTGCATAGTTTACGGCATCAGCTAAATCCTCAAGGGTATTAAGAAGTGTGCCGTCAAGGTCAAAAATAATAGTGTTATATTTCATAAAACAAAAGGTTGGCGAGGCATTTCTGCCCCGCCCTGATTACTTAATTTATCTTACTTAATTATCTCTTTTGCAGTTGCAGCAACTGATGCGATACCTTCAAGGTTGCCGGGTATAATAAGCTTTGTAGCCTGACCGTCAGCTGCAGTTTCAAATGCCTCAAGGCTCTTGAGCTTAAGGTAGCCTTCGCCGGGCTGTGCCTCATTGATAAGTGAAATTGCCTTTGCTCTTGCCTCTTCAACTCTGAGGATAGCCTCTGCTTCACCTTCAGCCTTGCGGATTTTTGCTTCCTTCTCAGCTTCAGCGGCAAGGATAGCTGCTTCCTTATCAGCCTCTGCACGGAGAATCTGGCTCTCCTTCTGGCCCTGTGCTACAAGCACCTGGCTCTCCTTCTGGCCTTCAGCAGTAAGGATTGCTTCTCTTCTCTGACGCTCTGCCTTCATCTGCTTTTCCATTGCATCCTGAATCTCTTTGGGAGGAAGGATGTTTTTAAGCTCAACTCTGTTTACCTTAATGCCCCAGGGGTCTGTTGCCTCATCAAGGATGCCTCTGATTTTAGCATTGATGGTATCACGAGATGTGAGGGTATGGTCAAGCTCAAGCTCACCTATGATGTTACGAAGGGTTGTAGCTGTAAGGTTTTCGATAGCCATAATGGGCTTCTCAACGCCGTATGCAAAAAGCTTGGGGTCAGTAATCTGGAAGAATACGATTGTATCTATCTGCATAGTAACGTTATCCTTTGTGATAACGGGCTGAGGGGGGAAGTCTACAACCTGCTCTTTAAGAGAAACCTGCTTTGCAATCTTCTCAATAAAGGGAATTTTTACGTGAATGCCTGTATCCCATGTGGTGCTGTATGCGCCGAGGCGCTCAATAACATAAGCCTTTGACTGGGGTACGATTTTAAGGTTAGCAACAATGATTGCTGCTACGATGATAATAAGTGCGATAATGAAATATCCTAAGGGTCCCATAGTTAAATCTCCTTTACAATAAGTTTAACGCCTTCGATTTTAACAACCTGAACGTTTTTACCATTTTCAATTACTGTGCCATCCTCACTGCGTGCAGACCAGACAACACCGTTTACCTTTGCTGAGCCTACGCCATTTACATTATCTATGGTTTCGGTTACCACAGCAATGTCACCTATACATTTATCAAAGTTAAGTGACTTTTGATTTTTCTTTGCAAACTTCTTTACAAGTGGTCGTGTAGCTACAAGTGCCACCGCTGAAACTACTGCAAATACCAGCAGCTGCAGCCACCATAATGTGGGGCAGAAGTAGGCAACAAATACTGTTACAAGGGCGCCCACTGCAAACCAGATTGTTACCAGCTGTGCCGTAGCTGCCTCAATAACCACAAAGACTATAAGAAGCGCTGCCCAGATAATCCAGGGAATCATATTTCCTCCCCCTTTCAAGATTATTTTATTACAAACCACAAGCATTTTCAATATAATTTTGTATATTCTTCAATGTGGCTTGCTATGGTTATATTCTAACTCTGATTTCGTAAATTATAAATGTCTTTGGCGGCAAAATAATATGGCTTATTTTTTTGTCGGGGCAAAATAAAATTGTTTTATTTTTTCCTCATTTGTAACTTGAAAAGGCAGTATGTATTAAGTATAATCAAATTGATAACTTTTATATAAAGGAGATAGTACTATGAGTATTCCCCGCCCTGAATTTCCCAACCCCCAGTTTGAAAGAAGCAACTGGCTTTGCCTTAATGGTAAATGGGATTTTGAATTTGACTTTGGAAGAAGCAAGCAGGATGACCTTACAATCCTTACCCGTGAAAAGTGGGAAAAAGAGATTATTGTACCATTCTGCCCCGAAAGTGACCTTTCCGGCATAGGCTATAAGGATTTTATACCTGCCGTATGGTACAGAAAAAAGATTACCGCAACTGCTGATATGCTTAAGGGCAGAGTTTTCCTTTGCTTTGGCGCAGTTGACTATGATACAACCGTATATGTTAATGAAAAGAAGGTTGGCACTCACAGAGGCGGCTACACCTCATTCAGATTTGATATTACAGATAAGCTCACAGAGGGCGAAAATACAGTAATTGTACACGCAGTTGACGATACCCGCTCACCTCTTCAGTGCTGCGGTAAGCAGAGCCATCTTTACTACTCACACGGCTGTCACTACACCCGTACAACAGGTATATGGCAGAGTGTATGGCTTGAATGCACACCTGTAAATTACATTAAATACTTTAAGCTTATCCCCGATGCAGCTAACGGTGCTGTTACTGTTGAGGCAGTGCTTCAGGGCAAGGGTGAATTAACCGTAAGCGCTTCCTACGAAGGCAAGCCTATGGGCAGCTTTACAAAGAAGGCTGAAAGCTGCTGCGCAGGTGAAATTACACTCAGTGAAACTCATTTATGGGAGCCCGGCTGCGGCAGACTTTATGACCTTGAAATTAAATTTGGTGACGACACAGTAAAGAGCTATTTTGGTCTTCGTGACCTTGCCATTGATGGTTATAAATTCTTAATTAACGGCAAGAGCGTATTCCAGAGGCTTGTGCTTGACCAGGGCTTCTACCCTGACGGCATTTACACCGCACCTACTGACGAGGCACTTAAGCACGATATAGAGCTTTCTATGGCTGCAGGCTTTAACGGTGCAAGACTTCACGAGAAGGTATTTGACCCAAGATTCCACTACCATGCAGATAAAATGGGCTACATCACCTGGGGCGAATATCCTAACTGGGGCATTGATTACTCCGACCCAAGAATTACTGACAGATTTGTTGACGCCTGGACTGAGGCTGTTGAGAGAGACTTTAACCATCCCTCAATAGTTGGCTGGTGCCCATTTAACGAAACATGGGACCAGGAAGGCAGAAGACAGAGAGACGAGCTGCTTGCAACAATCTACAAGATTACAAAGGCTATTGATAAAACAAGACCCTGCATTGACACAAGCGGTAACTACCACGTAATTACCGACATCTGGGATGTACATAACTATGAGCAGGATGTTGATATTTTCAAGACTGAGTTTGATAAGCTTATGACCGAAGGCACCATCTGGGACCGTGAAAACCACAGAGGTCACGAATATGAGGGTGGCATTGTATTTGTAAGCGAATACGGCGGAATCGGCTGGACAGTTGACGAAAACAAGAGAGCATGGGGCTACGGCAACAATCCCAAGACCGAAGAGGAATTCAAGGCAAGATATAAAGGCCTTACAGACGCCCTTCTTGATAACGACAGAATGTTTGCATTCTGCTACACTCAGCTTACCGATGTAGAGCAGGAGCAGAATGGTGTATACACCTACGACCGTAAGGATAAATT